>NZ_JBGUAW010000002.1:300000-447594 GCF_041821045.1 Thiohalorhabdus sp. Cl-TMA
ACCCGCTCGGAGGTGGAGTGGGCCGCCCGGGTGGCCCACCTGGAGGGGTTCGTCGCCAGTTTGCCGGAGGGCTATGAAACGGTGGTCGGCGAGCGCGGCCTGAAGCTCTCCGGCGGCGAGAAGCAGCGCGTGGCCATCGCCCGGGCCGTGCTCAAGGGCGCTCCAATCCTGGTCTTCGACGAGGCCACCTCCTCCCTGGATTCCCGGTCCGAGCAGGGCATCCTGGAGGCCCTGCGCGAGGCCTCCGCGGACCACACCACCCTGGTCATCGCCCATCGCCTCTCCACCATCGTGGACGCGGACCACATCCTGGTGCTCGAAGCGGGCCGGATAGTGGAGTCGGGCACCCACCAGGAGCTGCTGGCCCAGGACGGGGAATATGCCCGGCTCTGGACCCTGCAGCAGCAGGAAGCCCGGGCGCTTACCTGAGCCTCTTCCGGTCCATCCCGCTCCGGCGCCAGCGAGCGGTTTCTCGGAGTGCTTCCCCGAGACCTCCCGGAGCCCCTCCATCGGCCTAAAAATCCGCAAAATATGCAAATGGAGCGCATGCCGTCGCCCGACGTGTAAAGCAGGCTAAACAGGATTTTCCCTCTTTGGGCGGAGATTTGGCGTGCGCATCTCGGGTCCGCGGTAAAAATGGAGGGATGGTTTTCGCGCATTGGCGGGGGCCAAGAGGGCCAAGGAGTTACAGGTCTTCCTTGTTGAATGTGTAAAGAAAAAAGACAGCCATGGACCGGAATAGGGAAAAGTGCATTGGCGTATGCGTTGGCCCTAATGGAGGCAGCGCCGCATTTTTCCTACTTTCTACCCATAGGGAGATGACAATCTTTTGGTCCATGGAGGCGAAAATGCCTGTTTACAGTTTGATCCTTGTTGGGGCGCTCCTGGGTATGGCGCCAATGGCTGTCTGGGCGCAGCAGGACGACAACCCCTACGGCCCCGAGGAAGGGGACCAGGAGCTCACGATCTCCGGAACGGGAACCAGCGATACGGAATTCGACAACAACCGGATGGGGCTTTCGGCCACCTACGGTATGTACTTCCAAGATCGGCTGAAATTTAGCCTAAAACAGCAGCTGAACGTGACGGACCTCACCGATGACAGCGCCTGGACCGGATCCACGCGGGTGGCGGCCGACTACCACTTCGATGTGGGCCGCTGGTGGCCCTATGTCGGATTGCACGGAGGCTTTATTTACGGGGATGGCGTCAAGGACACCATGATTGCGGGGCCCGACGCCGGAGTGAAGTATTACGTGAAGAACAAGACCTTCGTGTACTGGGAGACGGAGTACCAGTTCCTGTTCACCAGCACCAATGAAGCCGAAGACGTGATCGACGACGGCTCCTGGGTGCATACGGTGGGCGTCGGCTTCAACTTCTAGCGGGACGGACTCGCTTTCCTGCCGGGAAAATTCCCCGATTCTCCCTCCCTCCGGGGTCCGGCCGCACGGCCCGGGCCCCGTTTGGTTGGGAGTGCGCGCTCGCGGGGCGCGGTTATCCCAGCCGGATCAGCGGCAGAACCCCGAACCAGAGAATGAAGGTGAGCGCCGTGACCAGGGGGATCGGCAGGCTGGTCCAGGAGACCCGCATGTGGGGCCGGGCCAGGCGGGGCAGAAGCATGCCGTCGAGCACCAGCGCCAGGTAGATCAGCGGGCCATAGAGGTCCGCCGCAGTTGACCGGTGCGCGAGCCACCATGCGGGAACCGCGGAGAGCGCGCCTGTGGCCGCGGCCGCCCGGGTAACCTTGCGGGGTCCCCAGCGTACCGCCAGGGTGCGAAGCTCCACGCCCGCTTTCCGGAGGACTGCTCCGAAGGCGCGGAACAGGGCGTCCCCGAAGCTTTCGCGGCGGGGATGGCCGAGGATCAGGAGCACGCGCATGCCGGTCTCCGCTTCGTTCCGCTATTCGATGGGAGCGGTGGCCGCGTCGAGCTGGTTCCCGAGGCCCTTGCGCCCCTCCTCCATCAGAGTGCGGAAATTCCACCGGAACAGGGCCTGGGTCAGGGGGACCCAGCGCTTCATCCAGGGCTTTTGAACGTCCACGGCGAGCTGGAAGCCGACCCGCGTCTGCGCCTCGTCGCCGCTCAGCCGCCATATGGCGCTTCCGGCCAGGGAGCCCTCCACCGTTCCCGCCAGAAGGCGCGGCGGCTCCCGCTCGGTGAGCTCGATCTCCATGGGTAGCCGGTAGGGGAGCCTGCCCCGCCACTGAAACCGGTATCGCCGCCCCGGCCCCGTTTCCCTGTGCGGGGCGACCTCCACGGCCTGTATGCATCCCGGCCACCACTGCGGCCACAGCGGGGGATTGGCGATCTGGTCCCAGACGTTTTGCACGGGAGCCTCGATCCGCCATTCGGAGGAAAAATCATAGTCCGGCACTGCGGGCTCCAATACGGAATCGGGAGGCTATGGGGCCTGCGCCTCGGCGATCAGGATCTTCTCGGCGAGGTCGAGCAGGTCACTTCCGGAGAGATCCGGGGGCGGGGAAAAGGGGTCGGGGGATTGTCCCGGACGGGCCACGAATGCCGTTGCGCAGCCCGCTGCGGAGGCACCGGCGAGGTCCCAGCCGTGGGCGGCCACCATGCGCATATTCGCCGGCGGGATGCCCAGCTCCGAGGCGGCCATCCGATAAGGCTCGGGAGCGGGCTTGAGCCTCCCCGCCTGGTCCACGGACAGCTGCCGCTCGAAGAATTCCGCCAGTCCCGCGTTCTGGAGCTGCTCCTGCATGGCGCCGGGGGGCGAGTTGGTCAGGGCGGCCAGGCGCAGGCCCCCGGTCTTCAGCCGCTCCAGGGCCTCGGGTACCTCCGGGTGTGGGGGGAGGCGGCGCATGGTCGCGGCGACTTCCGCCTTATCCGCCTCGCCGAGGGTGCGCTGATAACGATCGGCCAGGGCCTGTAGAGCGGCGGCGCCGATGTCGGTGAAGCGGTGGTAGCGCCCCAGAACCGTGGCCACCAGGGCCCATTGCAGCACCTGCGAGAACCATTCCCTGCGTACGGCGGCATCGCCGAAGAGCCGCTCGAATACGGGGTCGAGGCCCCGGAGGTCGAGGAGCGTTTCGTTGACGTCGAAGACCAGTGTGCGCGCCATTACTTCCTTCCCGGATGGGCCGGTCCATTTTCATACCGTAGCGGAAAACCGCGCCCGGCAACCTGCGGGCGGGTCCCCATGGTCTGGTTTTTCGGGAAAAAGTCCAGGCCTGCGAGGGACTGAGGGCTTGGACTGCGGGGGAAGCGACAGGAATCACGGGCGGACCCCCAATGGGAGGGGACGGCATTCTCCGACATGCTGGGAAAAACACTGTGCGATGAGGCAGAGCCATGGCCGAAGCCGACATCCCGATCACCGCCCTGAGTGCCGTCACCGTCGGTGTCTCCAGCATGGCCCGCTCCGTGGCCTTCTATCGGGGGCTGGGATTCGTCATGCGCTACGGCGGCGAGACCGAATCCTTCACCAGCTTTCATGCCGGCGCCGGCTACCTGAACTTGGCCCACTATCCGGAGCGCTCGGCCCACTGGTGGGGGCGGATAATTTTCTACGTGGATGATGTCGACCGCCAATACCGGCGCGCCCTGGATCAGGGCATCGACCCGGAGTTCCCTCCGGAAGACGCGCCCTGGGGGGAACGGTACTTCCACATCATCGATCCCGACGGGCACGAGATCAGTTTCGCTAAACCCCTATGAAAGGCTTGGTCCTAGAACGGTTCCCTCTCCTTCACGCCAGTTCCCCCGGCTAGCCAGGAGAGCAGGTTAGGTAAGAAGAAACCCATGCCAAGGGTAGCTGCAAGGAATTTAGAAACAATATTTTCATTGTTTAAACGTTTTTTAATATTAGGAATTAATGCGGAAAATGTTTTTCTTGCAAAAAAACCAAAAAATTGTGCAAGAGTCTTAATTAATGGACCGAATCTTTGGAAAAAAGTGGGGGCGGAGTTTGGAAAGCTTTTCCCATCAGCTGCAAAAGTTCGACCCCGGAATCGTATGGCTGGACGCCGGGGACCAGGTTTCCGCCATGAACGGAGTGGCCGCTCGGGTCCTGGGAGTGAACCCCGGGGAGGCTATTGGTCGGGAGATAACCCAGTTTCATCCCATCAAGAGCCGGGAAAAGGTCCGGTGGCTGCTGAATAGCGGTGCCACCTGCCCCATGGATTCACCACCTCCCATGACCATGCTTATCAACATTCCGGATCGGGTCCTCATGATCAAGGTGTCCAAAATGCTCGGTACGGAAGGCGGGGGGGCCGGAACGTGCATGGTCTTCTATGACCTCACCTCAGTGACCACCGAGCCCGCAGGCCCGGAAGAGGAGGGCATGTGGCCCCGGCGGATGTTCAAGATCCCCGTCTATCGGCACAGCCGATTGATCCTGCTCGACCTGGGTGAAGTCCTCCGCCTGGAGAGCGATGGCCACTACACCTCCATCCACACCATGGACGGCCACTACCTTTGCAACCTCTCCCTGTCCGACCTGGAGGCGCGGCTGGACCCCCAGCGTTTCCTCCGGGTGCATCGCCGCCACATGGTGAATATCGACCACGCCCGCGAGTTCTGGAAGGAAGGCAATCGCGCCCGCCTCTATCTGGACGGCTACCGGGATCCCGTACCTGTGAGCCGCAGCAAGGAGCGGGAGCTACGGGAGGTGATCGGCATGGAGTGATCCCGGACCCCGTTCCAGGGCCGGAAAATTATTATTTTATTAACAAACTTTTATGCGGTTCCCGTTCAGGCGCCCCGGTAACCATTCGTGAACCCCATTTCCCATTGAGGAATCTTCTGTTGGCTCCTTTCGCGATCCAGGCGAGGTTGAGGAGCGAAGGGCAATTCCCGAGCAGTCCCGCCGGTCCCTGGGGGCCGGCCCGATAGGAGGTAGCCATGATTCCCGGGGAATTTGAATACCACGCCCCCGGTACCATCGACGAGGCCTTGCGCCTTCTCGGGGAGTACGGGGACGAAGCCAAGGTGCTGGCCGGCGGGCACAGCTTGCTGCCCATGATGAAGCTCCGGTTCGCCGAGCCGGAGCATCTGGTGGACCTGAACGGCATCGGCGAGCTGCGCGGCATCCGCGAGGAGGGCGGGCACATATACATCGGTGCCATGACCACCGAGAACCAGCTTATCGATTCGGATCTGCTGTGGGGAAAGTGCCCCCTCGTTCCCGAGGTGGCGGGCTGGACCTCGGACCCGCAGGTGCGCAATCGCGGCACCATCGGCGGCGACATCGTCCACGGCGATCCGGGAAACGACCACCCGGCCGCAATGCTGGCTTTGCAAGCGCACTTGCTGTTGGTGGGTCCCGACGGAGAGCGGGAGGTGCCCGCCGACGACTTCTTCATCGGCACCTACATGACCGCCATGGAGGAAGGCGAGATCCTGCGCGAGATCCGCATCCCGGCCATGGAGGCGGGTGGTGGCCAGGCCTACGCCAAGCTCAAGCGCAAGACCGGTGACTATGCCACCGCCGCCGCGGCGGTGAATCTGCGCATGGACGGAGACACCGTGCAGTGGGTGCACATCGGCCTGACCAACGTAGGGCCCACGCCCCTCAAGGCCGCGGACGCCGAGGCGGAGCTCACCGGCCAGGCCTGGGACGAGGCCCGCATCAAGAAAGCGGCCGAGGCCGCCATGGCCATCACCACGCCGGTGGCCGACCTGCGCGGCGACGAGGAGTACAAGACCCACATGGCGGGCGAGATGACCAAACGGGCCCTGCGCCTGGCGCGCGACCGGGCCAAGGGGAGCTGACCATGGCGAGCAAGACGCCCATCAAACTGACGGTAAACGGCCAGCAGCGCGAGGTGCTGGTCCATCCCCGCGAGCTGCTGATCCATACCCTGCGCGAGCAGCTCGGCCTTACTGGAGCGCACATCGGCTGCGAGACCAGCCATTGCGGTGCGTGCACCGTGGACCTGGACGGCGCCTCGGTGAAGTCCTGCACCGTGCTCGCCATGCAGGCGAACGGTTCCGAGGTGCTGACGGTGGAGGGACTCGCCCAGGGGGGCGAGCTGCACCCCGTGCAGGAGGGCTTCATGCAGGAGCACGGCCTGCAGTGCGGTTTCTGCACGCCGGGTATGGAGGTGCGCGCCTACCGCTTCCTGCAGGAAAACCCGGACCCCACCGACGAAGAGATCCGCAAGGGCCTGGCAGGTAACCTCTGTCGGTGCACCGGCTACCAGAACATCATCAAGGCGGTGCGCTACGCGGCGAGTAAGCTCGCCACGGAAAAGTCCCGCGAGATGGCCTGAGGAGAGGGGACTATGACGACTGTAACCGAATCCCAAGTCCGTGCCGACGAGCAGCAGAACCGCGGCTGTTCCCGCAAGCGCAAAGAGGACCCGCGCTTCATCCAGGGCAAGGGCAACTACGTGGACGACATCAAGCTGCCGGGCATGCTGCACGGCGACTTCGTGCGCAGCCCCTTCGCCCACGCCCGTATCAAGTCCATTAACAAGGAGCCGGCGCTCAACCACCCCGGCGTGCACGCCGTGCTCACCGCCGAGGACTTAAAGCCCCTGAACCTGCACTGGATGCCCACCCTGGCGGGCGACATGCAGGCGGTGCTGGCGGACGAGAAGGTGGCCTTCCAGAACCAGGAAGTGGCCATGGTCATCGCCGACGACCGCTACATTGCCGCCGACGCCACCGAGCTGGTGGAGGTGGAGTATGAGGAGCTGCCGGTGCTGGTGGATCCCCACCACGCCATGGACGACGACGCCCCGGTGATCCGCGAGGACATCGCCGGCAAGAAGGAGGGCGGCCACGGTCTGCGCCTGCACGACAACCACATCTTCACCTGGGAGGTGGGCGACAAGGACGCCACCGACCGGGTATTCGACGAGGCGGAGGTGACCGTCAAGCAGGACCTGCTCTATCCGCGGGTGCACCCCTGCCCGCTGGAGACCTGCGGCTGCGTGGCCAGCTTCGATTCCATAAACGGCGAGCTCACCGTGCACCTCACCTCCCAGGCACCCCACGTGGTACGGACGGTGTTCTCCCAGCTCTCCGGCATCGCCGAGAGCAAGGTCCACATCAATTCCCCGGATATCGGCGGCGGCTTCGGCAACAAGGTGGGGGTCTATCCCGGCTACGTGGTGGCCTCCGTGGCCTCCATCGTCCTCGGCCGGCCGGTGAAGTGGGTGGAGGACCGCATCGAGAACCTTTCCACCACCGCCTTCGCCCGCGACTACCACATGACCGGCGAGCTGGCGGCGGACAGCCAGGGCCGCATCAAGGCCCTGCGCGCCAATGTGCTGGCCGACCACGGCGCCTTCGATTCCTGCGCCGACCCGCGCAAGTGGCCCGCCGGATTCTTCAACATCTGCACCGGCTCCTACGACATCCCCACCGCCTACGCCCGGGTGGACGGCGTCTACACCAACAAAGCGCCCGGCGGCGTGGCCTACCGCTGCTCCTTCCGGGTCACCGAGGCCAGCTACCTCATCGAGCGCATGATCGACGTGCTCGCCCAGAAGCTGGACATCGACAAGGCGGAGATCCGGCGGCGCAACTTCATACAGCCCGAGCAGTTTCCCTATTCCACGCCGCTCGGCTGGGAGTACGACAGCGGCAGCTACCCGGCCGCCCTGGAGCGCGTGCTGGAGGCGGTGGACTACGAGGGGCTGCGCAAGGAGCAGGCGGAGAAGCGCGCCCGCGGCAAGCTCATGGGCATCGGCATCTCCACCTTCACCGAGGTGGTGGGCGCCGGGCCGAGCAAGAATTGCGACATCCTCGGCGTGGGTATGTTCGACAGCTGCGAGGTGCGGGTCCACCCCACCGGCAGCGCCATCGCCCGCTTCGGCACCAAGTCCCAGGGCCAGGGCCACGAGACCACCTACGCCCAGATCCTCGGCACCGAGATCGGCATCTCTTCCGAGAACATCCAGGTGGAGGAGGGCGACACCGACACCGCCCCCTATGGCCTCGGCACCTACGGCTCCCGCTCCACCCCGGTGGGCGGCGCCGCCGCCGCGCGGGCGGGGCAGAAGGTCCACGCCAAGGCCAAGCGCATCGCCGCCCACCTGCTGGAGGTGAGCGAGGACGACCTGGAGTGGGACGTGGACCGTTTCCAGGTGAAGGGCGTGCCAGACCAGGCCAAGACCATGACCGAGGTGGCCTGGGCCGCCTACAACGACGTGCCCGAGGGCATGGAGCATGGCCTCGAGGCGGTGGAGTACTACGACCCGCCCAACCTGACCTTCCCCTTCGGTGCCTACGTCTGCGTGGTGGACATCGACCGCCACACCGGGGAGAGCCACATCCGCCGTTTCTACGCCCTCGACGACTGCGGAACCCGCATCAACCCCATGATCATCGAGGGCCAGATCCACGGCGGTCTCACCGAGGGCTTCGCGGTGGCCATGGGCCAGCAGCTGGCCTTCGACGAGGCCGGCAACATCCTCGGCGCCAGCCTCATGGACTACTTCGTGCCCACCGCGGTGGAGACACCGCAGTGGGAGCTGGACTACACCGAGACCCCCTCGCCGCACCACCCCATCGGCGCCAAGGGGGTGGCGGAGTCGCCCCATGTGGGCAGCATCCCCTGCTTTTCCAACGCCGTGGTGGACGCCTTTGCCCACCAGGGGATCAGCCACATGAACATGCCCCACGACGCCTACCGCGTGTGGCGCACCATCCACGAGCTGGGGCTGGACGCCGACTGAGGCGTCCGGCCCGCCAGGAGCCGGAAATGCAGGTAACACTGGAGAAGAACATTCCTCTCGACGGCCCGCCCGCCGCCACTTGGGCGGTTCTGCAGGATATCGAGGAGGTCACCGAATGCCTGCCGGGGGCGGAGATCACCGAGCGGGTGGACGACAGCCACTACAAAGGCCAGGTGAAGGTCAAGGTGGGCCCGGCGTCTAGCACCTTCAAGGGCGAGGTGGAGGTGCTGGGCCTGGACGCGGGTCAGCACGAGCTCCACCTGCATGGCAAGGGGCAGGACACCAAGGGCACCTCCAGCGCCACCATGGACCTGAAGGCGACGGTCAGGGATACCGGCGATGGCAAGAGCGAGGTGGCCGGGGTCTCGGAGGTGAGCGTCACCGGCAAGATGGCGAGCTTTGGCGGGCGCATGATGGAGCAGGTGGCCGACCAGATCATGCAGCAGTTCGCCCGCAACCTGAACGACCGGGTGGCGGCCCGCGGCGAGGGCGCCGAGGCGGAGGCCGCCGCCGAGCGGGTGGCGAGTCAGCCCCGCGAGCTCAACGCCCTGCAGCTCGCCTGGAGCATGGTGGTCAGCTTCTTCCGGCGGTTATTCGGGCACAAGGGATCCCACCACGGCGAGCACCAGGCGTAGCCGAGGGATCACGTAGGAGCCCGGCTCCGCCGGGCGATCCTGGTTGAAAAATCGCCCGCTAAAGCGGGCTCCTACGGGGCATGGTGGGCATCCAGCCCAAAGGTAGGGGGAATGGAGGACATCGCCCAATTCCAGAAGCGGCTCGCCGAGGTGGGCTACATCGCCGACAAGCCCCTGGCCGCCACCCTGCTGCTCACCGAGCGCCTGGGTCGGCCCCTGCTGCTGGAGGGCGAGGCGGGGGTGGGTAAGACCGAGGTGGCCAAGGCCCTGGCCCGCGCCAACGGCCACCCCCTGATCCGCCTGCAGTGCTACGAGGGGCTGGACGTCAACGCCGCGGTCTACGAGTGGAACTACCAGCGCCAGCTCCTCTCCATCCAGATGGGTCAGCTGGAGGGCCGCTCGGAGGAGACCGAGGACCACCTGTTCAGTGAGCAGTTCCTACTGTCCCGTCCTCTGCTCCAGGCCATTCGCAGCCCGGAGCGGGCTGTGCTGCTGGTGGACGAGATCGACCGCGCCGACGAGGAGTTCGAGGCCTACCTGCTGGAGGTGCTGTCCGACTTCCAGATCAGCGTCCCGGAGCTGGGGACCCTGAAGGCGGTGCATATCCCCCGCGTGGTGCTCACCTCCAATGCCACCCGCGAGCTCTCCGACGCCCTGCGCCGCCGTTGCCTCTACCACTACCTGGAGTTCCCGGATTTCGGCAAGGAGCTTCGTATCCTCCAGGCCCATCTGCCGGGGATGAGCGAGCGCCTGGCCGGTCAGATGGTGGCCTTCGTGCAGCGGCTGCGGGCCCTGGACCTGCGCAAGAAGCCCGGAGTGGCGGAGACCCTGGACTGGGCGGCGGCCCTGGCGGGGCTGGAAGTGGACCGGCTGGAGGTGGAGACCGTGGCCGAGACCCTGGGCTGCCTGCTCAAGACCCGGGAGGACCAGGCCAGCGTGCCCCGTGAGGTGCTGCAGCGGTTGGCCGGGGAGGCGGGGGAATGAAGCCGAATGGGCCCCGTAGGAGCGGCGTCCCCGCCGTGATTTCCCGGCCAGGATTGGGCAGGTCGCGGCGGGGACGCCGCTCCTACGGAGGAATTGCCGTTTTCCCGCCTCATTTCTTGAATCCTTTCCCTTGGTGTTTTCCGTTTCGCCATCCAGAGCGCTTCCCATGACCACCCCCGAACGCCAACTGGTCGGCTTCGCCCGCTTCCTGCGCGCCCACGGGCTCCGGGTGGGGATGGCGGAGCAGGCCGATGCCCTGCGGGCGGCGGCAGGCGGCTCATTGCTGGACCGTCGCCGGCTCTACTGGGAGCTGCGCGGGCTGTTCTGCGCCAGCCGGCGGGACTGGGAGGACTTCGAGCGGCTGTTCGAGGCCTACTGGGGCCGGGACCAACCCCGGGGCACCGTGCGTCACAGCGGGAAGGGAGGGCGCCGCGCTTCCGGGGGTCAAGGGCCGAATCGGGCCCGCCTCGCCCGGGAGGCTGCCGCCGGGGAAGGGGCGGAAGGGGAGTCCGCCACCGCTCCCCGCGGCGGAGCGAGCCGCGGCGAACGCCTGGCGGGTACGGATTTTCGCGACTTGACCGAGGGCGAAGAGATGGAGGCGGTGGGCGCCCTGGCGGAGCGCCTGGCCCGGCGCATGCAGCGGCGGCCGTCGGCGCGCTGGCGGCCCTCCCCCCGCGGCCGGCGTATCCACATGCGCCGCACCCTGCGGGCCAGCCTGCGCTACGGCGGGGTTCCCCTGCGCCCGGTGCGCGCCCGGCGCCGCCTGCGGCCGCCGCGCTTGGTGCTGCTGCTGGACGCCAGCCGCTCCATGGAGCTCTACAGCTTTTTCTTCCTCCGCTTTGCCCGGGGCCTGTTGGGCGTTTTCCCGCGGGCGGAGGCGTTCGTGTTCCATACCCGCCTGGTGCGGGCCAGCGACGCCCTGCGCCAGCGGGATTTCACCCGGGCCCGGGAGCGCCTTGCCCTGCGCTCCGCGGGCTGGGGCGGCGGAACCCGCATCGCCGAGAGCCTGGCCGCCTTCCGCCATACCTACGGCGGCCGCATGCTGGATCGGCGCACGGTGGTGGTGATCGTCAGCGACGGCCTGGAGACCGGCGACCCCGCCGAGCTGGGCGAAGAGCTGCGCCGCATCCGCGGCCGGGCGCGGCGGGTAGTGTGGCTGAACCCTTTGCTGGGCCGGGCGGGCTACGAGCCCACCGCCGCCGGCATGGCCGCGGCCCTGCCGTGGCTGGACCTGTTCGCTCCGGCCCACAACCTGGAAAGCCTTGCGTCCCTGGAGGATGCGCTCACCCGCCTGTAGCAGGAGGTCGAAAATGTCGAACGGAGACAGCGTGCTGGAGCGGGCCCGGAGCCTGGAGGCGGCGGGGCTCCCCGGCGCCCTGGCAACGGTGGTCCGGGTGTATTCGCCCACTTCGGGCAAGCCGGGGGACAAGGCAGTGGTGGACGGTGAGGGCCGTCTGCACGGCTGGATCGGCGGCGGGTGCGCCCAGCCGGCGGTGATCCGCGCCGCCCGGCAGGCCATGGCGGACAGCGAGTCGCGCCTCATCCGCATCCGCCCCGAGGAAGCGGGAGCCGAAGAGGCCCCCGAGTCGGGGGTGGAGGATGTGGCCATGCGCTGCCACAGCGGCGGCACCCTGGAGATCTTCATTGAGCCCCTCACCGTGGCCCCGGGCCTGCTGGTGCTGGGTGGCTCGCCGGCGGCGCACACCCTGGCGGCGCTGGCGGGCCGGGTGGGCTTCACCGTGACCGTGGCGGCCAAGGGGGCGGGCGCGTCGGTGTTCCCCGAGGCCAGCGAGGTGGTGCCGAGCTTGCGCTTGGAGCGGCGTCCCGCCGGACGGCCGCTGCTGGCGGTGGTGGCCACCCAGGGCCAGGGGGACGAGCTGGGCCTGGAGACGGCCCTTTCGCTGGGCGCCGACCACATCGCCTTTATCGCCAGCGCGCGCAAGGCGGAGCAGCTCCGGACCGACCTCAAAGAGCGGGGCTTCGATGCGGGCGCGGTTGACGCCATCGAGGCCCCCGCCGGGGTACCCCTGGATGCCCGCAATCCACGAGAGATCGCCGTCTCCGTTCTGGCTGGGCTGGTCAACGCCCGCCATCGCCTCGGCGCGGGCGCCGTCCTCGAGCCGGAGCCAGCCCCGGCCCCCGCCGCCGAGGTCGTGGACCCCATCTGCGGCATGACCGTGGATCCGGCCACAGCGGATTTCTCCACCGAATACGGCGGCCGCACCTGGTACTTCTGCTGCGGCCACTGCCAGCACCGCTTCGAGCAGGACCCCGCCGCCTATGCCGACGCGGGGGCGCCGGCATGAACGATTTCTCGGCGGTTCTGCTGGCCGCCGGGGCCTCCCGGCGTATGCAGGGCCGCGACAAGCTCACCCTACCGCTGGGAGGCGAGCCGCTGGTGCGTCGCACCGCCCGGACCCTGCTTACCGCGGGGGTGGATGAGCTGGTGGCGGTGGTGGCCGCGGACCGGGAGGATGTGCGGGAGCTGTTGATGTCATGGGGCGGGAAGCCGGGGGATGGACGGCTGCGCGTGGTGTCTAATCCGGAGCCGGAGGAGGGCCAGATGCGCTCCGTGACGGTGGGGCTGGCTGCCCTGGAGCATCCCGCAGAAGGCATCCTGGTGGCCCTGGCAGACCAGCCCCTGCTCACCGCCGCCGACATCCGGGCACTGATGGCGGCCTTTCGCAACCGGGAGCGCGGGGAGGTGGTGGTGCCCACCTTTGATGGCCAGCGGGGCAACCCCATCGTCCTGGCGGCGGCCTACCGGGAGGCGGTACTGGCCGGGGGGCCCAACCTGGGGTGCCGCCATTTCATGGAGCGCCACCCGGAGCTGGTGGAGGCGGTGCCCATGGCGAGCGACCACTTCGTAGAGGACCTGGACACTCCCGAGGATCTGGAGCGGATCAGCCTGCGGCTGGAGGGGGTAAGCGAACAGCCATGAAGCAAGACATCCTGGACGTGCAGCGGGCGCTGCGGGACAGCCGCCGGCCCTATGCCGTGGCGACGGTGGTGGAGACGGAGGGCTCCGTATCGGCCAAGACCGGTTCCAAGGCGGTGATCGATGAGTCCGGGCGGGTGGTGGCCGGCTGGGTGGGGGGCGGCTGTGCCGAGTCCAATACCAGCGAGCAGGCCTTGCGCTGCCTGGAGAGCGGTGAAACCGCCGTGCTCGACATCGACATGAACGACGAGGTGCTGGGCGCGGGCATGCCATGCGGCGGCAGTATGCGGGTCTACGTGGAGCCGGTGCCGCCGGCTCCCACCCTGTGGCTCGTGGGTCACGGCCGGGTGGCGGAGACCCTGAGCCGCATGGCGGCCCTCGCCGGGCTGCGGGTGGTGGTGAACGACCCCCAGGCGGACGCCGAGCGCTACCCGGACGCCGACCGGCTGATCACGGACGATATCGACTACGAGGCCCTGCAGCCCACCGCGGACGATTATGTGGTCATCGCCACCCAGCACAAGGGCGACCACGACTCCATGCGCCGGGCCCTGGCCGCCGGGGCCGGCTATATCGCCCTGATCGCCAGTCGCAAGCGATCCAACCTGGTCCTCGATTTCCTGCGGGAGCAGGGCTTCGGCGAGGCCGATCTGGGGCGGGTGTATGCCCCGGCGGGCCTGGACTTGGGGGCGCGCACTCCCGAGGAGATCGCCGTGTGCGTCCTCAGCGAGATCGTCCTCCGCCGGCGGGGCGGCACGGGGCGGCCCATGTGTGCCATCCCCGGCGAGGGAAAGGCTGAGAAAACGCCAAGACGCCAAACAGCCAAGAAAGGCTGAAAAACAGAAGGAATTGAACCGCCAAGAGCGCCAATAAAACCCGAAGAGAAAATATCCAGAAGAGGAGCCTCGAAGCCTAGCTGTAGGAGCCGGCCTCCGGACCGCGGCACTTTTCATGGGGTCTAGGGCGCAAGTGGACATCGCTCCTGCGGTCACCGGTAAAGGATTGGATCCTGCCGATAGGGCTTTGGTGGTCTTCTTGGCGTGACTTGACGTTCTGGCGATTTGGCGTTTTTGCCTTCGCATCTTTACTGGGAGGCTTCCATGGGCATTGCCGCCTACCACAAGGACGCCCTCATGGACCACTTCCGCAACCCGCGCAATCGCGGCGGGCTGGAGCGGGCCCAGGCAACGGGGCGGGGTGCAAACCCCCTATGTGGCGATGAGGTGGAGGTGGGGCTGCGCCTGGAGGGCGGCCGGCTTGCGGAGGTGGTGTTCCGCGCCCGCGCCTGTGCCATCTGCACCGCCTCCGCCTCCCTCCTGACCGTGGTCCTGGAAGGGCGGGAAATCCCCGAGGCCGGGGAGCTGCGGCGCACGCTGGAGTCCTGGCTGGACGGCGGCGACGGGGCGCCTCCGGCGCCCTTGGATGTCCTGGAGCCCGTCCGCGGCGAGGGCGCCCGTCGCCGCTGCGTGCTCCTGCCGTGGGAGGCCCTGGAAGAGGGACTGCGGGAGGCTTCCCGGAAGGCGTGACGGTCCGGGGCCTCGGCTACTGGTCGTCGCGCCCGGTACCGGGTTGCTCCCGGGATCCGGAGGCGGAGGCTTCCCCCTCGCCGCCTTGCTGGAGGTCGGGCGGCACCCGGAGGGGGTGGGCGCCGGTCCGGCTGCGCAGCCAGTTGAGCGTGCTGATGACCCGGGGGTACCCTATAATCCGGCGCTCCAGGTGGTATTTGCCCGGGAAATCCAGGAGCAGGGTGGCCACCAGGAGGGTCAGCAGACCCTGCCCGGGCAGCACCAGCATGGCCAGGCCGCCCAGGAGGAGGACGCCGCCGGTCAGGTTCTTGGCGGCCAGCACCAGAACGTGGAGCGCCGGGCTGTTCCGCCGCAGGGGGCTCGCCCGGCGCTCCTCGGCGTAGAAGTAGTCCGCCGGCAGAAGCCGCACCGCGAAGGGCAGCGCGCCGAGGCTCCCCACCAGCATGAGCACGGATGCGCCGGCAAGGAGGGCGGTGAGTTCCTCGTTGGCGGTGATCCAGTTCCAGACGAAATCGAGCACGAAGGGGCTCCCGAGCTTGTCGGTGGCGGCAGTCCAGATTCCCTTCCGGGAGCGCGAATCGCTTCCCGGACCCTATGGCCAAAGTAGCAGGCCCGCTCCGCGAATCGGAATTCGGGGTGCCGGAGACAGTCTCCGGGGGCTCCGGTGATCGGCGCCCTGCTCTTCGACGCCGAGGGCGTTGTCATCGACACGGAGCCGCTCTGGGATCGTGGTCAGGCGGAATTCCTGCGCAGGCGCGGTCTACCGTATGACCGCGCGCGGCTCAAACCGTTGCTTGCCGGGCGCTCTCTGCAGGAAAGCACCGAGGCGCTCAAGCGCGAGCTCGGTCTCCGGGGCGATACCGGGAAACTGGCGCGCGAGCGGGCCGACCTGGTGCGGCGGGCCTTTGCGGAGGAGGCGGATTTCGTGCCGGGGTTTCGGGCCTTCTTCGACGCGACGGGCAACGGTTTCCCCACCGCGCTGGCCACGGGGCTGGCCCCGGACCTCCTCGCCCTGGTGGATGAACGGCTGGGTCTTTCGGCGCTATTCGGGGGCCACCTGTACACCGTGGCGGATACGGGCCGGGGGAAGCCGCACCCGGACCTCTTCCTGCACGCCGCCGCCCGGTTGGGGGCGGCGGTGCCGCACTGCCTGGTCCTGGAGGACGCCCCGCACGGGGTCGCCGCCGCGAGGGCGGCCGGCATGTGGTGCATCGGGCTGACCACCACCCACCCCGCAGCGCACCTGCGGGAGGCGGACCGGGTGGTGGCCGGCTATGAGGGGCTCGCCGGGGTCCTCGGCGACCTCGGGGTTTGCCTGCCCCGGGAGGCGCCGTGATATTGGGAATTCCTGCGACACGACGGAGCGGCATCCGATGAGTGAAGGGGCACGCCTGCTGGGGGATCTGGATATGGGATTCCGGTCCCTGGAGGATCTGGACGACGGCGAGCTGCAACAGGCCGCCCGCACGGCCTCGGGAGAGCTCGCCATGGACCTGATCCAGACCGACCTGCCGGAGCGGGTGATTGCCGCCTGGGAGGCCCGCCAGGGCTCCGGTTCGGACGCGGACGGATAGGCGCGGTCGTGGCCGGCCGCGAGGCGTCCGCCACCCCGTCCCGGGGCCGCGACCTGGCCGCCCTGGCGGGCTTTTTCGCCCTGAGCCTGCTGGTCCTCGCCGCAGGCGGACAGGCCACCGCCACCTCGGTGGCCACCTGGTATCCCACCTTGCACAAGCCCGCCTTCAATCCGCCCGCCTGGGTGTTCCCACCAGTCTGGACGGCCCTGTTCGTGCTGATCGCCATCGCCGGCTGGCGGGTATGGCGCCGTTTCCGGGCGGCCCGGCGGAGCCTGGCGCTTGCCCTGTTCGTGGTGCAGCTCGTGCTCAATCTCCTCTGGTCCGTGCTCTTCTTCGGCCTCCGGTCGCCCGGGGCCGCCCTGGTGGAGATCCTCTTCCTGCTCGCCGCCATTGTCGCCTCCTTGGCGGTTTTCGCCCGGGTGGACCGGTGGGCGGCGGTCTGCTTCGTGCCCTACGCCGTGTGGGTGGCCTACGCGGGGGTGCTGAATGGCATGATCTGGGCGCTCAATTGAGCCGCCGGTGCCCACCGGAGAGGCGCTTTTCCGTCCGGGGGGTTGTTCTCTTGGCGGGGAGCATATAGAAGAGGGGCCCGGAAAAGCGTATTCACAAGAGGAGGAGAACACCGGTGGGCTACATTCTCGTGGGTTTGGCACTCCTGCTGGGCCTGATCGGTCTCGGCATGGCCGTTACCGTGCTCGTGTCGGGCATCCAGGCCGGATCCGGGTCGCATTAAGGTCCGGCGGGCTGTTCCATAAAGGCGGGGCCGGCATGGTATGCCGGCCCCGCCGTCTTTTGTGCGGGCTCATTCCGTATTCTCCAGGAAGGCCTTCAGGGCGCCGATATACGCCTTCCACGCCTCGTAATGGGGCACATGGCCCACGTCTTCCAGCTCCACCAGGGTGCTGTTGGGGATCTCGCGGGCGGCCCGTTTGCCGAGGGCGGGGTAGTTGCCCAGCTTTTCGGCCACCTCCGGGGAGACCAGATTCTTGCCCAGGGCC
This sequence comes from Thiohalorhabdus sp. Cl-TMA, assembly GCF_041821045.1. Taxonomy (NCBI): domain Bacteria; kingdom Pseudomonadati; phylum Pseudomonadota; class Gammaproteobacteria; order Thiohalorhabdales; family Thiohalorhabdaceae; genus Thiohalorhabdus; species Thiohalorhabdus methylotrophus. The sequence continues at coordinate 317,309 of NZ_JBGUAW010000002.1, forward strand.
GTGCGGTCCTCCTGGCCGATCAGGAGCAGGGTCGGGACGCGGATCTCGGAGAGCTCGTAGAGCACCGGCTGGGTGAAGACCATGTCATCGGCCAGGGCGGCGACCCAGGCGATGCGCTTGCGGTCGGGTCCGCGCACCCAGCCCGCCTGGATCTCCAGCAGCTCCTGGTAGGTCGGCTTCCAGTCGCCGTCGAAGTAGCGCTCCCGCATGTAGGCCTTGATGCGCTCCGGCGTTTTCTTTAGCTCCAGCCGATACCATTCCTCCACGGTACGGTAGGGCACCTTGCGCTTCCAGTCCTCCAGGCCGATGGGGTTCACCAGCACCAGCTTCCGCGTCCGCTCCGGGAACATGAGGGCGAACCGGGCCGCCAGCATGCCGCCCATGGAGTGCCCCAATACCGTGGCCTGCCGCACACCCAGGTCGTCGAGCAGCCGCCGCGTGTGCGTGGCCAGGGCGTGGAAGCTGAACTGGAAGGCCCGGGGCTTGCTCGATTTGCCGAAGCCGATCTGGTCCGGCGCGATGACGCGGTAGCCTTCCGCCGTCAGGGCCTCGATGGTCCGTTCCCAGTAGGCCCCGGAGAAGTTCTTGCCATGCAGGAGAACCACGGTACGCCCGTTGGGACGCTCCGAACGGACGTCCATGAAGGCCATTTCCAGCGCCTGGCGCTGGACGTCCAGGCCCAGGAAATGCACCGGGAAGGGGTAATCGTAGCCGGAGAGGCGCGCGTCGTAGCCCGGTTCCGCGGCCGGCACCGCGCCGGGCAGCATCCCCAGGAACAGGGTCAGCGCCAATGCGGGCAGGAATGTCCCGCGCATGGTTCCTCCCGAGACGGCTGTTGGATCAAATGGTCAGTGCGGCCTTTTCGAAGGACGGCGGATCCTCGGCCCGGGTCTCCTGGCGCCAGATCGCCCGACCCAGCGGCTCCACCTGGGAGCGGTCCGGTCCCAGAATCACCACGAGAAAGGCGGTTCCCTCGCCGCCCGGATACAGCATGGCCCACTGCCAGTAGTCGCGGCTGTCCTCTCGCCGGCAGCGTCCCTGGAACATGGCCGCGTAAGCATCGTTTCCGGAGACGGGATGGATGGGGGAGATCTGGGGCTCTCCGGCGCTGTGCCGAGTGCAGGTCCGGGAGAAACGGGTCTGCAGGCCCGCCACGGCGGGGCGCAGCTCCTCCCCGGCTTCCCGGGGCAGAGCGGTGAGACGCGCCCAGTAGTGCCCCGGGTTGCTCCAGCTCAGGTTCCGCCCCGCCGGCGCTTCCGCGGACCGGAAGCGCGGCTCGGGCAATCCGGCATCCCAGGTCCAGGATTGCACCATTTCCCGGAACACCACCCGCAGGGCCCGGTTCACCCGCTTCCTGTCCTGCTCCGGATTGTTGGAATTGAATGGGTTGCTGTCCGCGTGGGCGAGAAAGCATTCATGCAGCCGGGGAAGGGCGCTGTAGGTGTCGGTCAGATTCAGGTTGAACTCCCTTCCGGAGGCCTCCGCCCGCAGCACCAGCTTCTCCCCGTGCCGCAGGCGGCGGATGGGGGCCTCCTCCCAGGAGCCCAGGTCGATATGCACGACGTTGTCCCGGAGGGCGCTCGCCTGGAAGCGTCCGATTTCCTCCGCGTCGACGGCGAGCGTGACCGGATAGCTCTCCCCCTCGGGCAGCACCCAGTTGACGTTTTGCACCAGCAGCCCGAGGTGGCCGTTGAGAAACAGAGCGAACCCGAAGGAGGTTTCCCCTTCCAGTGGCGTGGAAATAATGCAGCCCTGGAAGGCGCCGGAACTGTCGCTGAGGAGGATCTCTCCCCGCCATCGGCCCGCCTTGAAGGCGTCCTGCGTGGCGGAGCCCGCCGGAGCGGCGAGCAGGAGCAGCAGCAGGCCCAGGCAGGACCCGTACCTGAAAAGCATTGACCGTCTCTCCGGTTGCAGTGGGGGGCTTTTTTCAGGCTCCCTTGCCCGGAACCCGGATGCAAGCCGCGCTTCCCGGTAGTTGATCCGCCTGGAAATGGCGGCCTGGCAGGGTCTGGCGAAAGGTTGGGGAATTTCCGGGAACAGGGACGGGAGGGCCTTTCCGGTCTTTAAGATGCAAAAAATATACAACTTTATTCGGCCTGGGTCGGGGTATAAAGATTAGATATCTGTTTTATTTGTTATTGTCCGGTTACGGGAACTCGGCTAGGAAAATCCCGGCCTCATGGTAAAAGGGGTGGTATACGCCCCTGGGTAGACGTTTGCCGGGAAAGTGATATCTCATGGTTGTATTGCGCGGTCTACTGGCGGGGGAAGAATGATGGTTAAGGTGGAGCAGCCGGAACGGCGTTCGGATATCCAGGGGGTTCGGCGCCGGGTCCGGCGCTATGCCCTGTTTCAGCTTCTGGTGCTCGCCGGCGCCGTGGCCACCGGGCTCGGCGGCTACGTGCTGGTGGCGGCCTCCGGCGCCGTTCTGGGGGCGGTATTCGCCCTTTGGGCGGGGCTCGCCTGCCTGGGGCCCCTGCTCAAGGTGGCCATGGAGTTCGACGGCATTCCGGCCGCCTTCGCGCCCATCCGCAAACTGGAGTACGAGCGTCTCTGGGAGCGTGCCGTGCGCAGTCCGGAGCTGCGGGAGAAGGTGGAGGGGATCCTGAGCGAAAGGGACGCCATCACCCGCTATGAGTACCGGCGGCTGATGGGGGACGAGGATCCGGACACGCTGCTGTTTCCTTGAACGGAGCCGACCATAGGAGGGCCCGGGGAGCTTCCCGGGCCTTGTTGGGCGGTGGGTACGCTCAGCCGCCCATGGCGCGGCGCTTACGTTCCAGGTTATAAGTGCACAAAATATGGACACCGATACCGCCCAGGAGGAGCGCGGTAACCAGGGTGCCTCCCACGTTCTGGCCGAGCAGCTGGGTGCCGATCCATTGCACGAGGGCCGCGAGTACCACGAAGGCCACGATCGGACCGACGATTCCACAGTGGATATTCTGATTGGGGCTCGCCATGTGCAACCTCCCGTAGTCCATGGCCTCAGTGTCCAATAGGCGTAGAGTCCAGGAAAAAGTCAAGCAAATTCAACCAATAACCTGATCTGGAGGTGCTCTTGAGGTCTTTCAAGGTCCCGTTCCGGTGCCGGGTCCATGCCCGGTTGAAGGCCCGCTCCCGCAAGGAAACCGGCTAATGGCCGCGCTGCCGGTTTCCTTCCTAGGACGGCTCCTGCTGTTTGGTCTGCTTTCCTCCCTCCTCCTCACTTCGAAAACCTCCGCGTCCCCGGGCCCCGAAAGCTGGGAAATCCAGTTCGAGGAGCTGCGCTATGAAGTAAGCTGGGCGGGCATGAAGGCCGGCAAGGGCATGTTCCGCGCCCGGCCCACGGAAGAGGGCCTGATCCTGCGGGCGCAGATCTGCTCCACCGGTTGGGTGGACGCCCTGCATTCGGTACGGGATCAGATCTATACGCGTGCCCGGGTGGAAGACGGGAAGCTGGTCCCGGAATACCACCGGGTCACCCAGATTGAGGGGGGCAGCACCAAAGAGACGGTGCTGGAATTCCTGACCGAGCACCGGGTGATGTTCGAGCGGAAGGGGCGGGAAAAGCTCATTTCCGTACCGCCGGGCGTATTGGAAGTGCTTACCGCCATCTATTCCATCCGCCGGATGCCGCTGGAGGTGGGGGTGACCCATCGGGTTCCGCTGATCGATGGCAAGGACGTGAAGATGCTGGTTGTTCCCGTCGAGGGGCGCACCAAGGAAGGGGGCGAGGTGGTCCTGGAGGTGCGGCCCTACACGGTGGGGGAGGACGGCGAGCGCGACGGGGGAAAGAATTGGGAGCTGTACCTCAGCCAGGAGGGCCGGATCCCCGTGCGCATGAAGCTGGAGCTTTCCTTCGGTACGCTCCACCTCCGTCTCACCGGGGTCCGGGATACATCCAACGGCAGGGACGGCCAACAGCTGTTTTGCGACAAGAGCGTGCGCATGCCCCGTTGAAGAGGCGGGGGTATGGAGCGCTGCGGGAACATGGACGTTCGGCTCCGGAGGTTGCTTTAATCAAACGAGGGGCCGATAGCCAACGGGAGCGAGTATGAGGCGGCTGATTCCTGGCCAGGAGCGGCATGATGGCATGGTGCGCCGCATCGCGCATGGCCTGCGCGACGGCGGCTTCAACGAGGTGCGAGCCGACGGGGTGGATGGATTCGAGCTGCCCGACACCATCGACGGCCGCGTTCCGGATGTCACCGCCCGTGGACATCGGTTCCATATCTATGAAGTAGAGACCGAAGAGACGCTGAGCTCCGAGGAGACCCGCCTTCAGTGGCAGGCGTTCAGCCGGTTCGCCCGCCACGACGACCAGGCCCATTTCGTCATCATCGTGCCCCAGGGCGTGGGATTGAAGGCCGAGGCGCAAAAGAATTACTACCAGCTTTCGGCAGAGGTGCGGGAAGAGGACTTCGCGGCGGAGTGAGCCCGTACCGGCCGGAAGGAGGGGTGCCATGACCTACACGTTCCAGCATCTCCGGCTGCCTCCGGAGGAGGACCTGGTACTTGCCCGAGCGGGCCGGTCCGCATGGCTGGATGTGGAGCTGGTCTTCCGCCAGGAGGAAACGGATCTAGAGCCGGTGGTGCGCCTGCGGGTCCCCGTGGCGTATTCCGGGGAGCGGAGCCTTGACCAGCTTCACGGCGAAGCGGTGCGCGAGGCGGAGGATCTGGCACAGCTGGCCGCCACCCATCTCGAGGAAAACGACGTGGGCGCCCTGGTGCGCATGGCGATGGGTAGCTGATTCCGGGCCGCGCTATTTCCGGGGCTTTCCCGACAAGGCAAGGGTGGCGACGCCGGCAATGGCCAGGACTACCCCGACACCGATCAGGGCGATAATCAGGAGTGTGGTGTCATCCATTATCGACCTCGTCGCGCATGGTATATCGACGAAAGGCAGTACGCCGGAAAGCCCGCTCGGCAATGCGGGCTATATCAGGACGACTTTCCGGTTACCGCTTTGTTTATCAGTCCCGGAGACCATGGAAAAGGCCTCCGTTTCCGGGAGATGACCCCGGCACAGGTCTCCGGCGTCAGCCCTGCCGTAGGAAAATGGTAAAGGTGGCGCCCGGGCCCGGATCATTGTTCCGGGCGTGGAGATTGCCGTTATGGGTTTCGGCGATGGACCGGACGATCCACAGGCCCAGCCCGAGCCCTCCACTCTTGGTGGTGAAGAAGGGTGCGAAGTCCTCGTTCTTCAACGGCTCGGGCAGGCCCGGACCCTCGTCTTCCACTGCCACGGTGGCCCCGTGCGGGCAGCGGCGCGTGCGCACGGTCACCCGGGAAGGCTCCTCGCCGTGCGCCTCGCGGTTGGCATCCAGGGCATTGCGAACCAGGTTGAGCAGGCCCTCCTGGATAAGGATCGGGTCGACGGGGAGGACGGGGCTGGGGTCCGCCAGATCGGTGGTCAGCTCCACATGTGCGGCACGCCGCTCGCTGTCCAGGTGCGACAACAGATCCCGGACCAGGGCATTCAGATCCGTGGGCTGGAAATGGGCCTCCTCGCCCTTCAGGAAGCCCCGGACGTTGGAGACGATCTCTCCCGCCTTCTGGATGTTCCCCATGGCCCGTTCCAGGGAAGCGCGCAGCGAGGTGCTCGGCGGATCCGATTCCCTGGGCAGGTGGTTGAGTCCAGCCTGGATGTAGTTCACGGCGGCGGCGAGGGGCTGGTTGAGCTGGTGGGCGAGGATGGTGGCGATCTCTCCCATGGAGATGAGCCGCCGGGCCTGGTTGAACTGCTCGCGATGGGTTTTCTCCCGTGCCTCGGCCGCCTTCTGCTCCGAGAGGTCGCGGGCGATGCTCGAGAAGCGCTCCACCTCGCCCTGGTCGTTGAAGTGGGCGACGATGGTCTGGGAAAAAGGCACCTCCTGCCCCTCGCGGTCGTAGAAGGCGGTTTCCCCGCGCCACAGGCCGCTCCGGGCGGCCACCGGCAGGCCCTCTTCCCGGATCTGGCGAGCGGCCCATGGGGGCTGGTCGCCGCCCACCTGATGGCTGTCCGGGGAGCGCTCCCCGAGGAACCGGCGCGCGGCCGGGTTGAGATAGAGGATATTGCCTTCCCGGTCCGACATGGCAATGAGATCCGGCGAGGCCTCCAGGATGCTCAGGAGGCGCTCCTGGGCGCGCTCCGCCTCCTTGCGCGCGGTGATATCACGCAGGATCACCTGGGTGGTGGGCATCCCCTGGTAGCGGATCAGCCGGCCGTGCACTTCCACTTCCACGCGGCTTCCGTCCCGGCGCAGGGCCTGCCCTTCCGCGAACAGACTCCCCTGTCCCTGGTCCGCGTGGAGTCGACGGCTCCGCTGTCCGACGTGTTCCGCTTCCTCGGTGGGCACCAGGTCGAAGATGGAGGTGCCGATCAGCTCCTCGGCGGATTCCGCCTGTACCAGTCGAGCCATGCTTTCGTTGGCGTAGAGGAGGCGGCGGCCGTCGTGGAGCAGGATGGGGTCCGGGGATTGCTCCACGATGGCCCGATAGCGGTTCTCGCTCTCGCGCAGCGCCCGTTCGGCGGCCTTCTGCCAGGTCAGGTCCGTGACGAAGGCGAAAATGAAATCGGGATTCCCCGCGCTGTCCCGCGCCGTGGTGGCTTGGACCATCACCGGAACGGCGGAGCCGTCCTTGTGCAGGAAGCTTATCTCGTAGCGCCGGTGCTGATCCCGGTCCCGCTGCGCGGATTCCTGCTGCAGGATCTCCCGGTTCGGGGCATCCAGCCATTCGGTGGGGGGCCGGCCGATCATCTCCGTCCGGGTCCGCCCCAGCAACGTGCATAGCGCGTCGTTGACGTCCAGCGTGACCAGATCCTCGTACCGGCCCATCCAGAAGCCTTCCTGGGCGGTGGCCAGAATCTGGCGGTACCTGCGCTCCTGCTCCCGGAGCTTCTCCTGCGCGCGGTGCCGGTCGGTGGCGTCGCGGCTAACCGCCACCAGCCCCCGGATCTCGCCATGGGGGCCGATGAAGGGCGTCTTGACCGTGTCCAGCAGGACCCACTCGCCGTCCGGGTACCGCACCCATTCCTCGTCGTGCCGGGGCTGGTTCCAGGCCAGGACCTTGCGGTCGCCCGCGGCGCACGCTTCGGCCACCTCCCGCGGGAAGAGCTGTTCATCGGTCCGGCCGATGGCTTCTTCAAGCGAACGCCCGAGGAGCTTTTCGAAGGCGGCGTTCCCGCCCCGGTAGGCGCCGTAGATATCCTTGTAGAACACGATGTCGGGAAAGGGCCCGAGCAGGGTGGCGAACAGGCCGGCCTGCTCCCGTTCCCGGGCCCGGTCGCGCAGGTCCTGGACGCTTACGTGCAGGAGGGGCTGTTCCTCCAGGGAGAGGCGCGTCACCTGTACTTCCACGGGGCAGGCGGAGCCCCCCGGCAGGGCCATATCGATCTCGAAACAGGCCGCCGACTCCTGCGAGGTGCGCTGCAGCTCCACCCGGGCGCGGGTGGTCTCGGCGGGGAACAGCCGGTGCAGGGCGCAGCCGGAGATGCCTCCGGCATGGTAGCCGAATTGGGACAGAAAGGACGCGTTGGCCTCCAGGACGCGCGGCGGGTCCGGCTGGAGGAGCAACTGCGGCTGGGGGCTGCGCCGGAAGAACTGCCCCAGCAGGGTGTCCGAAGCGGGGCGCCCGAGCGGCTGTTCCAGTGCGTAATCGGTCATCGCCCAATCCCGAAAGGGGGGGTGGGGGGAGCGGGTCCGGGGCGCCAGCTACTGAACCGGGGACCCCTCGGTTACCGCCTCCCATTCGGAGCGGGGGATCTCCTCCAGGCCGTACCCGGTCAGGTATTCCACGGCCGCGGCCCGAAGCCAATAGGCCAGGGTGAGTAGGTCCGCCTCGCGGAGCTGAGCCCGGGTAGCGTCCTCGTTGGGGGAGAGGTCGATAACGAGGTGATCCTCCTCGCTGCCGGTGTTATCGGCCAGGACGATGGAAGCGTTGCCCTCGCCGTCCAGGGAGAACCACCAATCCTGCCCCCGGAGAGGTGCGCCGGATACGCGGTATTTCTCCTCCCCCGCCAGGGAGTCCGGATTGATGGAGAGCGGCACACGTTGCTGATTCATGGTGATCTTCTCTTTTCCTGTCCGAAAATCAAATTATGGACCACCCGGACGATACGCGGGGATGTGGGCAGATCCCAAATCGGGTCCGGAAAATGGGCAGGGTTCGGCCAGGTCGTCGTCGAGCTGGACAAAAAAAGGCCCGGGCGCTATGCCCGGGCCGCCTCCCGCCGGGGCTGGGGACCGAAGAAACCCCGGCGCGGAGGGCACGGAGGGAGAAAAGGGGATGGGCGGTGCATCGCATTGCCCAATAGACGCAACAAGCGCTCCGTTCGGAGGGCTTTCCGCCCATCCGCTTTCGCCAGCAGGAAGACCCGTTTCCTAACCTTTTCTCGCCTCTTCAGAAATTGGACCGCTCTGGCCCGGAAACGTTTTCCCCGCTCGTCAAGTTTCGGCGAGGGGGCACGGTCCTTCCATCGGCAGTAGGACGATGCGCCGCCGTAACGGGCCTAAGGGGGCCGATCCGGGAGCCGCCGGTTCGAGGCGCACTCCGCCTCCCCGCGCCGCTGGGAGCACGAAAAAAAGACCGGTGGCGCGGCCACCGGTCCGGCGAAAGCCGCAAGCTGGTGTTGCGAATCAGGATTGGCCTTCACGCTGCTTGCGCCGGGCTTCGGCGAGCCGCTCGCCAAGGCCGCGCTCCTTGGCCACCTTGGCACGCTGTTCGGAAAGGTTCGGGGCCACCAGGGGATAGTCCCTGTCCAGGTCAAAGGCTTCCCTATATTGCTGCGGGGTCATGCCATGGGCGTTGTTGAGGTGCCGCTTGAGGGTCTTGAAAGATTTTCCGCAGACCAGGCAGGTCAGCGCGTCTTTGCCGATGGCCTTTTGCGGGGACATGATCGGTTCGCGCTTTTCCGAACCGCCTTCTTCGACCCCTTCGGCCTCTCCTTCAGGGGCGGGGATGGCGCCCTCGCCTTCCATCTTGACCAGGGTGCTATAAGATTCCTGCAGGAGCTGGATTACTTCCTGAGCGGATTCGGCATTGGCCGCGTAGTTGGCAGCGATCTGGGCAGCGAGCTCACGGGTTCCCAAAGAATATCTCCTTCCTGGTTGGTTCGGAGGGATCGGAGTATACATACGTAGAGTATTTTTTTCCAAAATAGTTTCTCCTTCATCAATGCCAAAGTACTCAAAGCATCATTTCAGAGTGTAGCTCTTCAAGTAAAGCGCGATCCCTTGGGGGATTCCCTGAACCTTCCAGGGCAGAGCATCACACAGGCCAAAGAGAATGTTTGCACCCCGGTTATGCCTCTCTCCAGAGAGCGGGCGGCTTGGCGCGGGCTTGAACCCGCAATAAATTTGTGGGTATATTCCCACACATGGAATATGGTTAAAGGGCGGCAGGCGCCGACGGTACCTGCGCCCGGAAACCCAGCAATACGCAGCCGCAGGAGGTGCAAATGGATTCCACCACCAAGCGCGAGATTCTGGACAACCTCCCCATGGTGCTGGTCGCCGCCATGGCGGCCCTGGGGCTGGTGAGCGTTTTCTCCGTGGTGCTCTTCGGCTAGCCTGAAGGCGCTGTCCACGCCTAGCGGTCCAACGCCCGGAACGCCTTCGGGAGGGGGCAGGTGCGGGGAAGAGGCCTCGGGAGGGCGGAGCGCATCAAGGGGCGTCGCCCTCCCGGCTGGGCGGGGGCTGGCCGGGGAGCATGGCCAGTAGGTCGGGATCTTCCAGAAGCCGCAGGGCTAGGAGGAAGCCCGCCGCCGACCAGGTCTGGTTCAGGTTGGCATGCCGGCCCACGTAACGTCCGTACCGGCCGTCGTAGAATTCGGCCCAGCCTTCCCAGGGCAGCCGGCTCCGGGCGGCCACGAAGGCCCACAGGAGTATCGGCCAATGCCCGCCATTCTGGTATCGCCAGGGCAGGTTCACGGGATCGGCCCCGGTGAGCACGTACCAGTCCTTTCCCTCCACGGCGGGGAAGCAAAGCTTCATGGGCATGTCGCCCACCAAGTCCCTCCAGTGCACTTCGAAGGTCTCCATGATCCGGGCGCTCTGCCTCGGGGTGGTAAGCCCGAGCACGATGGCGAGCAGGTTGCCGACGCCACGCGCCCCACCGCCCAATCCCCGAAATCCGCCTCAAGCGTTTCCCGGCCATTCGCGTCCGTACGCACCCAGAAGCTTGCCGGCATGACCCCGGGAGCCTGATCGAAGCCTTTATCCGGCTGGTCCAGCTTCCGGATCTCGTCCACCGTTTCCAGGAAGTTGCCGACGATCCCGGTATGGCCGTCGGCCAGATGCACCAGGGCGGCCACGGTGAAATCCCGCACGAAGCATTCCTGATAGTGGCCGGATTTCGTCTGGTGCGGCGCATAGGAGGCCGCTGCTCCAACCGGCCGGGCTCCATAGTACATCCGGGTGTCGGAGAGGAGCTGGTAGGCGGAAGCGATATCATCCGGTACCGATGGCATGACGCCCTCCGAAGACCGGGTGAATGGCGGGATGGGTCCCCGTTACCTGGGAGGGGCCCCTGGCTCCTGTATAGCATGCGTGTCCGGCGCTTATGCAGGAAATGGAAGGGGACCGGGGAATGAAGCTCCGACGACGCAGGCTCTGCAGCCCCGGGTTGAACCGGAGGGCGATTTTTGCACAATGGGATGGTTAGCATGCCCATCATGCGGTTTTCTCCCGCATGTCATCAGATAGCCTTCTCTTGGTCGTGACGCCCGGGCCGTTGCCGATCAGCGGCGGCTGGCGCCGGCACGCAGACGGCCTCCGACACCGGAGCGGATACCCGCTTCGATAAAGCGCCAACCGTACTACCGCGGCGTTTTTCGTCCGGTTCCGGAGATGGAAGGATGCAGGCCGTTGCCGGCGTCCGCATGTCTGCCGGGGCTGTTCCGGGCCGTTCACGCCTGACCGAGATCCAATTGCCCAATGCGAAAGAAGGAGGGTCCCATGTCCATGAAAGTGGCCCAGGTCCGAGAGCCCGGCGCCGCCTTCGAGGTGGTGGAGCGGGAGATCCCCGAGCCGGGAGCGGGCCAGGTGCGCCTGAAAGTGGAGGCCTGCGGAATCTGCCACAGCGACGCTTTCACCAAGGATGGCGCCTTTCCCGGCATCGATTATCCCCGGGTTCCGGGGCACGAGGTGACCGGCCGGGTGGATCAGGTCGGATCCGGCGTGCAGAGCTGGAGCAACGGCCAGCGCGCGGCCGTGGGCTGGCACGGCGGCCATTGCGGCCAGTGCGACCGTTGCCGGGCCGGTGATTTCATTACTTGCCGCAACGCCCAGATTTCCGGAATCAGCTACGACGGTGGCTATGCCGAGTACATGATCGCCCCCGAGGAGGCCCTCGTCTCCATGCCGCAGGAGCTCGACTCGGTGGCCGCCGCGCCTCTGCTTTGCGCCGGCATTACCACCTACAACGCCCTGCGGCATAGCGGTGCCGATGCCGGCGATGTGGTCGCCGTGCAGGGCGTGGGCGGTCTCGGCCACCTGGGTATCCAGTACGCTCGGCGGATGGGCTACCACACCGTGGCCCTGTCCAACGGCACGGAAAAGCGCGATCTGGCCCTGGAGCTCGGCGCCCACCGCTACGTGGATGCCAAGAGTGAGGATGTCAACGCGGTGCTGCAGGAGCTCGGCGGCGCCAAGGTGATTCTGGCCACCGCCCCCAGCGCCGACGCCATGACCAGCGTGGTGGACGGTCTGGGCGTGGATGGCGAGCTCATCGCGGTGGGGGCCACCCCCGAGCCGATCCAGGTGAGCCCGTTCCAGCTGATCATGGCCCGGCGCACTGTATCCGGATGGGCCAGCGGCACGCCCAAGCAGGCGGAGGACACCCTGGCCTTCAGCCGCCTCGCCGACATCCAGGCGCGGATCGAGACCTATCCGCTCGACCGGGTGAATGAGGCCTATGACCGGATGATCAACAACGAGGCGCGCTTCCGGGTGGTCCTGACCATGTAGGAAGCCGGGATTCCGTGCAGGCGGGAAGGTTGGCTCCGGGTGGATACGAGGCCCGGATCGACCGGAAAGCATATGGGGGCCGTGCGGCCCCCATGCTTTTTCTATCCTATGCTTTCCCTTTTCCGGGATGGAGGTCTGTTTCGGCGATAACCCGGGCGTCCGGACGCTGGAGCTGGATTTCCTTCAATGCCACCAGGGCGGAGCCGAAATCCGCATACGCCGGACTCAAGGCCTCCGCGAGCACGCGACGGCCATCCTCCGCATGCCGATCCACTCCTACCCAGTAGCGCACGGGCAGCCCGTCGGCGGGTGCGTCCTCCATGGCTCGTTACCTCCGGTGTCCTAGCGGGCGCAGGAGTGTCATACTCCCGCAATTGCTTTGAAGAATCCTGTAGCGGCCTGGACCGGGCTCAATAGGGGTCTACTTCGACCACCCGGTGGTTCCATTCCTGCCGGGCTCCATCGTGACCCATGCCCATGGGACCGAAGGCGTCACAGGTCTCGCAGGCCACGGCGCAGAACCCCTCGTCGATGTCCAGGATCTCCAGGTCCGTGCCGCCGCAGAATGGGCAAGGCTTCAGGTCTTCGTCCATCATTCGGTCCTCCGAAGGGCAAAGGCCGCAAGTAGGGCGGCTGTATCGCGGAAGGCGGGCCGGATCTCCGCAGGGGAGCACGGCATGCTCCCGGAGCCCGGGGCCGCCGGGCATGCTTCCGGCTCGTGGGGCCGATGGCACATCCAAGGATGGGCGTTCGACTCGCCCCTATGATAGGAAAGACGGGGACTGGGCGCACTACAGTCCCGTACCGGCATAGATGGAATCGGGCGGCCGGTACCCGCCGCCCCGTTCCGCAAGCGCTCCTTCGTCCGATAGGAACCCCCGGATCCCCATGGATACCCCCGATCTCAAGCAGCCCCAATTCTACATCAATCGCCTGCTGTCGCTCCTGGCCTTCAACCGCCGGGTGCTGGAGCAGGCCAAGGACCCGGCCACGCCGCTGCTGGAGCGGCTAAAGTTCCTCTGCATCTCCTCCACCAACCTGGACGAATTCTTCGAGATCCGGGTTGCCGGGCTCAAGCAGCGCATCGAGCTGGGCGTGACCCAGGTGGGCCCCGACAACCGGACCCCGGCGGAGGTGATGGACGCCATCAGCAGCGAGGCCCACGAGCTGGTGGAGGAGCAGTACCGCGTCCTCAACGAGGTCCTGGTCCCCGCCCTGGAGGGCGAGGGGATCCGCTTCATCCGGCGCGGCTCCTGGACCGGGGAGCAGCGGTCCTGGCTCCACCGCTATTTCCGGGAGAAGCTGCTGCCGATCCTGTCGCCCCTGGGCCTGGATCCGGCTCACCCCTTCCCGCGCATCCTCAACAAGTCGCTGAACTTCATCGTCAGCCTGCAGGGCCGGGATGCCTTCGGCCGCAGCGGCGGCGTCGCCGTGGTGCAGGCGCCGCGGGCGCTGCCGCGGCTGATCCAGCTGCCCTCCGACGAGACGGGCAGCGGGGCCTACGACTTCGTCTTCCTGTCCTCCATCATCCACGCCTTCGTGGATGAGCTGTTCCCGGGCATGACCGTGACAGGCTGTTATCAGTTCCGGGTAACCCGGAATTCCGACCTGTTCGTGGACGAGGAGGAGATCGACGACCTGCGCCGGGCCCTGGAGGGCGAGCTGCCGCAGCGGCGCTACGGTGCCGGGGTGCGCCTGGAGGTGGCGGACAACTGTCCCGACGACATGGGCGATTACCTCCTGGAGGAGTTCCACCTGGGCCGCGAGGACTTCTATCGGGTCAACGGTCCGGTGAACCTCAATCGCCTGCTGGCCATTCCCGACCTGGTTAACCGTCCCGACCTCAAGTACACCGGGTTCACCCCGGGGCTGCCGCAGCCCATCGCCTACCAGCCGGATCTGTTCGCGGTCCTCCGCGAGCAGGACATCCTCCTGCACCACCCCTTCGAGTCCTTCACCCCGGTGGTGGACTTCCTCCGGCAGGCCGCCAAGGATCCCCACGTGCTGGCCATCAAGCAGACCCTCTACCGCACCGGGCCGGAATCCGCGGTGGTGGACGCCCTGGTGCAGGCCGCCCGGGCGGGCAAGGAGGTGACGGTGGTGGTGGAGCTGCGCGCCCGCTTCGACGAGGAGGCCAACATCGCCCTGGCCAACCGGCTCCAGGAGGCGGGCGCGCACGTTGTGTACGGCGTGGTGGGCTACAAGACCCACGCCAAGATGATCCTGGTGGTCCGCCGGGAAGGCGGGCGACTGCGCCAGTACGTGCACCTGGGTACGGGCAATTACCATCCACGCACCGCCCGGCTCTATACCGACTACGGCCTGTTCACCACCGATCCCGGCATCGGCGAGGACGTACACAAGGTTTTCCTGCAGCTCACCAGCCTGGGCCGGGCCTCCGACCTGCAGTCGCTGCTCCAGTCGCCGTTCACGCTGCACGATGCCATGCGCGAAAAAGTGCAGCGGGAACGGGACAACGCCGAGGCCGGGCAGCCGGGCCGCATTATCATCAAGGTCAACTCCCTGGTGGAGCCCAAGCTCATCCGCGACCTGTACGCCGCCTCCATGGCGGGGGTGCAGATCGACCTTGTGGTGCGCGGCATGTGCTGCTTGCGGCCCGGCGTGGAGGGGATCTCCGAGAACATCCGGGTGCGCTCGGTGGTAGGCCGGTTCCTGGAGCACACGCGCATCTACTACTTCGAGAACGGTGGCAGCCCGGAGCTGTACGGCTCCAGTGCCGACTGGATGGAACGGAACTTCTTTCGGCGGGTGGAGGTGGCTTTCCCCATCCGGGACCCGCGGCTCCGCATACGCCTCCTGCGCGAGCTCGACGCCTATCTGCGGGACAATACCCAGGCATGGCTGCTGGACAGCGACGGCCAGTACCGGCGGGCTGAGCCGGCGGCGGGCGAGGCGCCCTTTTCCGCCCAGCAGGCCCTGCTCGAGGAGCTCGCCGAAGAGATGTAGGCGGTAGCACACGGCGCCGGTCGGGGGGGGTGCCCGCCGGGCGAGCGGTGTCATTCGAGCTTGAGCGTGAAACCGGCGGCCTTCAGGAAATTCGCTTCCTCCTCCAGGTCCGCCCGGGTCAGGGGGTGCTCCTCCAGCCAGCCATCCGGAAAGGCGAGCCGCAGCTTGTCCTCGCGGGCGCGCAGCGTCATCTCCGGCAGAGGAACCGGGCGCCGGTTGCGGTGGAGCACCACCGAAAGCCGCAGGAGCACCGCAAGCCGCCGCGCGCTTGCGGACCACCGCTTGGGGAGCTCCTTGAAGGGGGCGGACGGGAACTTGCGGCGGTGGGAGCGGATTAGGGCGGACAAGAGGTCCTGCTCCTCGCGGGTGAAGCCCAGGATGTCGGCATTGTCCGCGATATAGGCGCCGTGCTTGTGGTAGCCGCTGTGGGCGATGTCCAGGCCGATCTCGTGGAGCCGGGCCGCCCAGCGGAGGTAGGGCCCGGACCATTCCGGGTCCATGTCCCAGTCCGGTCCGGCCTGCTCCAGGAGGTAGCGGGCGGTTTCCGCCACCCGATCCGCCTGGGCGGCATCCGCGTGATAGCGCTCGGCCAGGGCGGCCACGCTGGTCTCGCGAACGTCCTCGTGCCGGATCCGGCCCACCAGATCGTGCAGCAGGCCCTCGCGCAGGGCGCCCTCCGCGGCATCCATGCGCTCCATGCCCAGCTCCTCTAAGGCGGCCAGCAGGATCGCCACCCCGCCCACGAACACCGGGGCGCGGTCCGCACCCAGGCCCTTGAGGTCCACCTTGTCCACGTGCCCCGCCTTGATCAGCGCCTCCCGCAGCGTTTCCAGGCCGGACCGGGTGATGGCGCCCTCGGTCCAGCCGGCGGCGGCCAGCACCTTGGCCGCCGAGCGGATGGTGCCGGAGGCGCCCACAGCCTCCGCCCAGCCCAGCTCGCGGAAGGTTTCCCCGCAGGGCTCCAGCTCCTGGCGGGCGGCCGTCAGCGCGCTCTGGAAGCGCTTGGCGGTGATCCGTCCGTCGGGGAAGTGCTCCCGGGTCAGGGAAACGCAGCCCATGTACAGGCTTTCCATGCGTCGGGGCGTGAAGCCGTCGCCGACGATCAGCTCCGTGGAGCCCCCGCCGATGTCCATGACCAGCCGCCGGTCCTCGGGCGACACCGCGAGGCTGTGGGCCACCCCCAGATAGATCAGGCGCGCCTCCTCCATCCCGGAAACGATCTCCACCGGATGGCCGAGCGCTGATTCGGCCTGCTCCAGAAAGTCGTCGGCCCTGCGGACCCGGCGCAGGGTGTTGGTGCCGACGATCCGCACGCGGTCGTCGGGGAGGCCGCTCAGGCGCTGACCGAAGCGGGTGAGGCAGGCCAGGGCGTGCTCCCGCACCTCCGGATCCAGGGTGCGGTCGGGCCGGAGGCCGCCCGCCAGCCGCACCATCTCCTTGAGCCGGTCCATGACCTTGAGCTCTCCGGGGCTGAGCTGGGCGACGATCAGGTGGAAGCTGTTGGAGCCGAGGTCGACGGCGGCGACGGTCTGGGGAGCGTTCTCGGAGGACAAGGTTCCCTCGGGCGTTAGGGCTTTCCCGCCAGGGCCCGGGCCTGGGCGGTGGTGAGGGCCCAGTTGAGCCTGCCGGTGCCGGGCTCTGCGTTGTCGGGTACCGACAGCATACAGCATCCGCCCTTTTCGAAATGGAAAAAGGTCCAGTCCACGCCGGCCACGGACAGGCTCAGCAGGTGCCCGAGGTCGGGCTCGTGGCCCACCAGCACGATGATCTCGTTGGGCGGGGTCTGCCACAGCCATCCCAGCTGGTCCTGGGGGCGCCGTCCCGGGGCCAGGACGTCGGTGCGGATGAAGGCGGGGTCGTTGAAGACGCGGGCGATGGTCTGCGCGCTCTGAACCGCACGCTTCGCCGGGCTGGAAGCGATCAGGTGGACCCGGGAAACCTGGGTATGCAGGCCCCGGGCGACGGTCTCCACCTCGCGAACGCCCTCGGGAGTCAGCTCCCGGTTGGCGTCCGAGCCGTCGGCGGCCACGTCTTCGGCGGTTCCATGGCGGATGAGGATGACGGATTTCATGGCAGCTCCCCGGCGTTTGCAGGAAGGTCTATTCCGGCATTATGGGCGACCCCGGAGGCCTTAGAAATGCTGAATGCCTAGGGGTCCGCCCTCAGGACGCGGGGCGGCGCCCAAGGGAAGCCGGTCGGTGACCCTTTGCGTTCATGACCCGAGGCGCGGAAAAAGCGCGGTCGGTCTTCCGGCGGTCAGAGGGACAGGGTCAGGAGCAAAAAACCGCCGGTAATCGCGGCGAAGAAGCCCATCAACAGGGCCAGCCTGTAGTAGTGCCAGGCCACCTGCCGCATTCCTCCCCTGAAGACCATGAGCTCCGGGCAGTCGCGCCGGGCGGAGAAAAACTTCGCCGGCCACCCGGCGACCTCGCCGGTGAGCACTTTCAACGCGGCCAAGCGGTCATCGGAGGTGTGCGCGTTCCTCCCGCCCCGGCCCACGCCCAGGCGAATGCCATGAAGGGCGGCGGGGTCGGGATTCCGCCACCTGCTCAGGATCTGCTGGACTCCGGCATTCGACGCCCGTTCCTCGTCGTCGGCCACCGTCAAGGGGCCCATGACGATCGCGGTGCCCGGCTCCAGGCATTCCTCCACGACCCACACGAGGCCCTTGAGCTCGTGGCGCTCTACGAGCTCCCGCAGGTAGGCGGGTACCCGTCTGCCCCCCGTGAGCTTCCAGAGACCCGGCCAGAGTAGCCAAGCCTTCTTCCTGGATACGGGGATGGAGGCGGTGCCCAGGTCCACCAGGGCGCGGCCCGTTTCGTCCCCCAGCCAGGCGGGAATCTCGCTTTGGCCTACCCAGGAGGGAGCCGGGCCCCGACTGCTCGTGGATTCGTCGAATCGGACCCGCTCAATCTTCGCGTGGTACCAAAGGCAGGACCGCCCGCTGAAAGGGGCGGTAAGGGGGGCCTCCTGCAGCGGTTGCAGGACCCCTTGAATGCGCAGAATGCCTTCCTCCGCGTCATTGGCGGAGACGAGCCGCGCACCGCGGATGCCGCGCAGCTCCCGGAGCCAGTGGTAGATGAGATACAGGAAGACCAGGGTGGAGAGGCCGAATAGCGGCACCCCCAGATAGAAGACCCAGTCCCCATAGCCCTTCTCCGGGCTTTGCGCCCATGGGCATTTCCTCTCCAGAGGGTCCCTTGCTTGGGCCGCAAAGG
Source organism: Thiohalorhabdus sp. Cl-TMA (assembly GCF_041821045.1). NCBI lineage: Bacteria > Pseudomonadati > Pseudomonadota > Gammaproteobacteria > Thiohalorhabdales > Thiohalorhabdaceae > Thiohalorhabdus > Thiohalorhabdus methylotrophus. The sequence continues at coordinate 335,425 of NZ_JBGUAW010000002.1, forward strand.
ATACCTGCTCGGCTTGCCGGATGCCATGACAGGCGGACAAGCTTCCCCGCCTACGAAGCGGGTCCGCGAGTGCTTTCCGGGAGGCTCAGTCCCGCACCTCCCGGCCCGTGAGCCGCTCCAGCACCCGGATGAGGGCCGCCATGTCCTCGTCGCCGTGCCCGAGGGCCCGGGCGGCGTTGACGCTCTCCCGGGTGGCCGCGGTCTGGGGCAGCGGCAGGCGCACCTTGCCGGCCGTGTCCGACACCAGGTCCAGGTCCTTGGAGAGCAGGTCCATGGGAAACTGCTTGGCGAAGTCGCCCGACAGGATATTATTCCCCTTCATCTGGAACAGGGGCGCCCCCAGTGGGCCGCCCCCGATGGCCGCCAGCACCTGCTGCGGATCGAGCTCCAGGGCCCGGCCCAGGCTCATTCCCTCGGCGAGGCTCTGCATGAGGTTGCCCAGCATGAGGTTGATCACCAGCTTCATGTGCGTGCCCTGGGGGATGTCCCCGCAATGCACCACCGTCTTGCCCATGGTCTCCAGGAGTGGGCGGACCCGCTCCAGGTCCTCCGCCAGGCCGCCCGCCAGCACCACCAGGCTGCCGTCCTCCGCAGGCTTCACCGTCCCGGAAACGGGCGCGTCGATGAAGCGCCCGCCCTCGGCGTGCACCGCCTCGGCGGCGTCCCGGGTGGCCTCCGGGGAGACGGTGCTCATGTTGATCACCGTCTTGCCGCGCCCGAGGCCCGCCAGGACGCCCACGTCGCCGTAGAGCACTCCGGCCAGTGCTTCCGGGTCGGTGACCATGAGGATCACCACCTCCGAGTCGGCGGTCAGCAGGGCAGGGGTGCTGTAGGCCGTGGCGCCGCCTTCGGCGAAGGGCCGGGTCTTCGCCGGGGAGCGATTGAAAACCCCCAGCTCGTAGCCGCCCCGGAAAACGTTCCAGGCCATGGGCGTCCCCATGGCGCCCAGCCCGATAAAGCCTACGCGCTCAATCACTTTTCCCTCCTGCGTGAGGTGTTGCACTTACGATGATAGTAACGTTCCGGAGGGGGCGGAGCGCAGGGTCCGCACGCCCGGGAAACCCCTGTTACGTTGCCAGGAGAGCCCCATGCGTGCACGCAGAGAGGAGTGACGCCGATGCCGCGGATCCGCAAGCTTACCGCTCTGGGCCTGGTTGCCGCCCTGTTCCTGACCTCGTGTACCACCACCAATCCCTATACCGGGGAGGAAGAGACCAGCAAGGCCACCAAGGGGGCCGCCATCGGGGCCGCCACCGGTGCCGTGGCCGGGCTCATCACCGGCGGCCACGGCGCCAAGCGGGCCCTGATCGGCGCCGGGATCGGCGCCCTGGCAGGCGGCGCCGTGGGGGGCTACATGGACCAGCAGGAGGCCGAGCTCCGCAAGGAGCTGCAGGGCACCGGGGTCGGCGTAACCCGCCAGGGCGACCGGCTCGTCCTCGACATGCCGAGCAACGTGACCTTCCAGCACGACAGCGCGGACCTGAATGCTCGCTTTTTCGACGTCCTGAACAACGTGGCCAAGGTCCTGCAGGAGTACGAGAAGACGGTCATCCATGTGGCGGGGTACACGGACAGCACGGGCTCCGAGGGCTACAACCAGCGCCTATCCGAGCGCCGCGCGGAGGCGGTGGCCTCCTACCTGCGCGCACAGGGGATCCTGGAGGAGCGCATCGTCACCCGAGGGTACGGGGAGACCCATTTCGTCGCCGACAACTCCACCCCCCAGGGCCGGGCGCAGAACCGCCGGGTAGAGCTGACGCTGGAGCCCGTGACGCGCTAAGACCCCGGCGCGCCAGCCTTTTCCCCCCGGGCCGTCGCGCCCGGGTCACGAAAATGTCATACGCGGTGCCTATAAATACCTCGGCGCACGGAGCCCCCTGGGGGCCACTCCCACGCCGAGGTAGCAATGAAAATCCTGCAGTCCCTCCGCGACCTGAGCATCGGCCGCAAGATCGGCGGCCTGGTGCTGTTCCTAACGCTCATCACCGCCATTATCGGCGGCGTGGGCCTCGACCGCATGCAGGCGGTCGGCGGCCGGCTGAACGATCTGGTGGAGGGGGGACTGCCCCTGACCACGGCCCTGCGCCGCGCCGAGGTGGGCCACCTGGAGCAGGGCGTTCTGCTGGAGCGGGCCCTGCGCCTGCCCTATATGCTCATCTCTGGAAAGAAGGAGCGCCTGGCGGCCATCCGGGAAGATTTCGAGGTGGCCGGTGACCGCGCCCGCGCGGCGCTGCGGGACGGCCGGGCCTATCTGGATGCCCTGGATGCCCCCAAGGCCGCCAAGCTCCGGAAGTCCCTGACGAACATCGAGGATCTGCTGGACGCCTATGCGGAGAAGGCGCGGCGGGTTTTCGACGTGATCCGGGAAACCAGCAGCCCTCAGCTCGCCCGCAAGGAGGTGCCGGCGGTCCGCGAGGCGGACGCCGCGCTCGGCAAGGCGCTGGATGGCCTGGTGGAAGAGATCGGCGCCTTCACCCGGGGTACGGCGGAGGAGACGGCCGCCCTCAAGCGCAGCGGCCTTGCCGTTATCGCCGGGGTGGCGGTGGTGGGTCTGGGCGCGGCGCTGGTGTTCGGCCTGTGGCTGGCCCTGGGCGTTTCGCGGCCGCTGCGGCAGGCCCACGAGACCATCACCGAGGTGGCCCGCAGCGGTGATCTGAGCCTGCGCCTGCCGGTGCGTGGCCGGGACGAGATAGGGCGGCTGGCCGCCGACTTCAACCGCCTGGTCGAGGAGTTTCAGGCCTTCGTGGCCAAGGTGGGCGGCAAGACCGGCCAGCTCGCCGGGGCCAGCGAGCAGCTCGAGGAAACGGCGGAGGAGATCGCCGGCAACGCCCAGAGCTCCAGCGCCAATGCGGACCATGTGAGCGGCAACGCCCGCGAGGTGAACGGCGTGGTCCAGGAAGTGGCCCGTGAGATCAGCTCGGTATCGGAATCCGCCGAGGAGACCGCCGCCACCACCCGCGAGGGCCGTGAAACCCTGCAGGAGGCCGGCCGGCAGCTGGAGCGCCTGCGCGGCTCCACCAGCCGCGTGGAGGAGATCAACGCCTCCATCGCCGCCATCGCCAAGCAGACCGACTTGCTGGCCCTCAACGCGGCCATCGAGGCGGCCAATGCGGGCGAGGCCGGCAAGGGCTTCGCGGTGGTGGCCGACGAGGTGCGCAAGCTGGCCGAGCACACCGCGCAGGCCACTGGCCAAGTGCGGGAGATCGTGCACGAGCTGGAGGCGCAGTCGGAAACCTCCACCCGGACCATGGAGCAGGTGCAGGGGGTCATGGACCGCGTTCAGGGCGCCGTGGAGCATACCCGGGAGTCGGCCAACCGCATCGCCGCCAGCGCCGAGGAGCTGGCGGCCACCATGGGGGAGACCACCGAGAACATGGCGGAGATCAATGCCGGGGTGGAATCGGTGGCGGGCAGCGTGGACCGCATCCAGGAGGCCACCGGGGAGCTGGGCGGCCTGTCCCAGGAGCTGCGCGCATCCATACGCCGCTTCCAGGCCGCCGCCTGAGCACCGCGGCTCAGGCGGGCGCCCCGGCGCCCCCCTGCATCCCGTCGCGGTAGGCCCGGAAGGCGAGCCACTGCAGGCCGCCCAGACCCAGCAACAGGAGCAGAATGGCCGTTGCCGGACCGAGGTAGGGAATCCATTGCAGGACCGCCACCAGGACCACGGCTCCGGCGAGGGCCAGCGACCGGCGGAGCCGCGTGGACCGGGCGCCGAACAGGCGTAGCCCGCCTTCCCCAGCCAGGAACAGCCCCGCCAGCGCGCCCAGAAGCAATCCCACCATATACAGGGCCAGCAGGGTGAGTGCTAGCAAGTAGCCCACGCCGGTGGCCAGGAGCATGGCGGCCACCACCGGCGTGGTGGCCAGGCCCGCCAGCCCCAGTGCCAGGGAGGCCCAGGGCCGGCGCAGGGCGGCGTCCGCCGCAGCCACTGCGGCGCCGGGGAACAGCAGGAAGCCCACGATTCCGGTGACCGCCAGGCTGACGAGGAAGAACAGCGTGGCGCCCCAGCCGCCGTCCCCCCGCTTCGGAGGGACCGTCCCGGGGTCTTCCGCGGGCCGCTGTATGACCCGCCCGCCGATCCCACTCTCGGGAGCTACCCGTGGCTGCCCGGGACCGGTCCAGATCAGGTCCCCCGAGATCCGGGCCCGGGGGCCGATACGGACCTCCTCGGCCCGGACGTAGGCGTCGCCGCCCACCCGGCCGTTTATGGCCACTTCCTCCGCATAGGCGCGGAAGGTCCCGCGCACCTCCCCATCGAGGCGGACCCGGCCTGCCGCCGTCCAGAGCCAGTCCTCCACGCGGCCCGCGGGCTCCAGGGTGATCTCCTCCGCCGCCGCCACCACGTGGCCGCCCACCGGTGCATCCAGGTGGATCCGACGGGCCGCGGCGCGCACGTCGTCACCCACTTCCGTGGTGATCCGGAGGGTCTCCCCGGCCGCGATCAGATCGGCGGCGATCGGCCCGTGGACGGTGATGTGCTGTCCCGCTGCCGCCACGTCGCCCCGCACCGGGGCGAGGACCTCCAGCACCCGTCCCGCCAGGTAGAGGTCCCGGTCGGCGGGCTCCTGGATGGTGACGGTCTCCCCCGCCCACTGCGCCGCCAGCGGGCCCATGCCGACCAGGAGCAGGAGGCCGAGCAGCGCGGGAATGCCGCGGCTTACCATGGTGGGCTCCGTTGGGTGCGAGCGGGGACCTCCCAACCTAGCGGGCCGGTATGGGACGCCACAAGCGGGCCCGTCAGGTCCGGAGGAAGCGGTCCAGGCGCTCCACGCCCTCGGCGAGGCGGTCCAGCCGGGTGGTGTAGGCGAACCGCACATGGGCGTCGGGTCGGTGGGCGCCGAAATCGATTCCCGGGGTGATGGCCACGCCCGCCCGATCCAAAAGGTCGCCCGCGAAGGCGAAGCTGTCGTCGGTGAAGGCGCTGCAGTCGGCGTACAGGTAGAAGGCACCGCGCGGCGCACCAGGGAGCCGGAAGCCCAGCTCGCGCAGCGCGGGCAGCAGGAAATCGCGGCGCTCCCGGAAGGCGTCCCGGCGCTCCTCCAGGATCTCCCCGGTCTCGGGAGAGAAGGCCGCCAGCGCGGCGTGCTGGGCGGGGGTGGAAGCGGACAGGAAGATGTTGCCCGCCAGCTTGTCGAGCGCGCGGACGTATTCCTCCGGCGCCACGATCCAGCCGAGGCGCCAGCCGGTCATGCCGAAATACTTGGAGAAGCTGTTGATGACGAAGGCCTCGTCGGTCACCGACAGGGCCGTGGGCGCGTGCCCGTCGTACACCAGTCCCTGGTAGATCTCGTCAGCCACCAGGACGCCGCCCCGCTCCCGCGCCGCAGCGCTCAGCGCCTCCAGGGACGCAGCCTCCACCACGGTGCCGGTGGGGTTGGACGGGGAGGCCGCCATGGCCGCCACCGTGCGCGCGTCCCAGGCCTCCTCCAGGTGGCGGGCTACCAGCTGGTAGTCGGTCTCCGGGCCCACCGGTACCCCCAGTCCCTCCCCCTCGAATTGGCGGACGAAATGGCGGTTGCAGGGGTAGCCGGGATCGGGCAGGAGCACCCGGTCGCCCGGATTGAGGAGCACGCCCATGATGAGCTGCAGCGCTCCCGAGGCTCCCGGCGTGATCACGATGCGGGCCGGATCCACGCTGACGCCGTGGTGCCGTTCGTAGAAGCCGGCGATGGCCTCGCGCAGGGCCGGCAGCCCGGTGGCGGGCGTGTACCGGGTATGGCCCGCCCGCAGGGCTTCCATGCCTGCCTGGAGGACCGGTTCCGGGGTGGGGAAGTCGGGCTCGCCTACCTCCATGTGCACGATGTCGTGGCCGGCCTCCTCCAGGGCCCGCGCGCGGGCCAGGAGATCCATGACATGGAAGGGGGCGATATCCCCCATGCGTCGCGCCGTGGGGAAGGACTTGTTCATGGCCGCCAAGGGTAGCACGAGGCCTCGCCCGGTGGGGGAGCGGCCGTCGTTCCGGCGGGACCGGCCCCGCGAGCCGCGCTACTAGGGTCCGCCCCCATAGGCAGCCGTGCGGGAAGGGCCCAGAAATGGACAGGATGCGAACCGACTATTCACGAGTCACCGAGCCCGGTGTAGGAGAATCCGACATGACGAAGGCGATATCCGTTCGGTTCCTTGCCCTGTTGTTCGCCGCCCTGCTGGCGCTGACCGCCTGCGAAGGGGAGGGTCCGGCCGAAGAGGCCGGCGAGAAGGCTGACGAGGCCGCCGAGGAAGCAACCGATTGAGGGTGGAGCGGCCGCTTCCCCGGCCAGCCCCTGTCCGCCGGTGGGACTTTTTTGCGGAGAATGCGGTCCTTTCCCGTGCTGCGGCATCCGGTGTGAATTGACGCAGCGAACGTGGTGAAACGGGCGTCTTCCCGGGAGCCTTCACGGGAAAAAGGACAAATGCCCGGGTTTCCGGTTCTCCCCGGTATTCAGGAGATTGAATGGGTTCTGGGCGGGCTGCGGGGGGTAGAGCGCTGCGTCGGGGGTGGCCCCCATTGGCAGGGCGCGGCGAATTGCTCAGAAATGGAAATGGAGGCCGTTGGCCCGATTTCTTTCGGAGCTCTCAGCGAAGGAGCATTTCATGGACATAAGGCGCTCTTCCCTCTGGTTTCCGCTGCTGTTCGTGGGCTTTCTCGGCATGACCGCCTGCGATGGCGGCGGTGGCGGTCAGCAAGGCGGCGGACAGGAGCAGCAGGGCGGCCAGCAGCAAGATGGCGGCCAGAATCAACAGGACGGTCAGCAAGACCAGGGGGGTGGCGGCATGTAGCCGGGCCCGGGGCGCGGTGGGCGAGGACGCTTCGCATTATGACGGGTAAGGAATGCTTTCCTGGGCCTTGATCTTCCTGGTGGTCGCCCTGGTGGCGGCGGCCCTGGGGTTCGGTGGGGTCGCGGGCACCGCGGCCTGGATCGCCCAGGTTCTATTCGTCGTATTCCTGGTGCTCTTCGTGCTCTCGCTGCTCTTCGGGAGGCGTGGCTCCTGAGCGGGGCCGGGGGCCTGTCCGGCCATCCGGCCTCCAAACGGGACGCCCAAAGCCCACCCCGCGAAGCACGGGGTCGCCGGTCGGAGGACCGGTTGCCGTGCCTGAGCTTTGGCCACAGATCGACTGGCTCCGCATCCTTTCCAACCTGATTCAGCTCGCCATCGCCTACCTCCTGGCCATCCCGGTCGGCTGGGACCGGGAGCGCGAGGCCCGTGGGGCGGGGCTGCGCACTTTTCCGCTGGTGGCCGTGGGAAGCTGCGGGTTTCTGCTCCTGGGGCTGGAAACCCTGGGCACGGCCCCGGAGCCCCAGGCGCGGGTTCTGTACGGCCTCATAACCGGTATCGGATTCATCGGCGGCGGCGCCATCCTAAAGCAGGAGGGCGGGGTGCGCGGCATGTCCACCGCGGCGAGCATCTGGATCACTGGCGCCGTTGGCGCGGCCGTGGCCTGGGGGCAATACGAGATCGCCATCACCCTGAGCCTTGTCACTTTTCTCACCCTGTATTTCGTGGCTTCCCTCAAGCGGATGGTGCACAAGGGCCCCGGCGACTAATCGCCGCCGGCCGCCCCGCCCATCCGGGCCCGCTTGTTCCCCGCGGGCGCTCCCCGCAGTATGTAGGCATCATGAGCGTGGAGGGAGGCCGGCGGATGCCGGGATTTGCCGAACAATTCGCCGAGGCGGTGCATGGCGCCGGGGGCCGGGCCCTGGAGGCGGGCGGCGCGGTGCGGGACCGGCTCCTGAGCAGGCCGCATCGCGACGTGGACCTGGAGGTATACGGCCTGGAGGCCCCGGAGCTGGAGGCGGTGATCGCCCGGTTCGGCCGGGTCCGACGGGTCGGGGCGCGTCTCGGGGTATATGTCCTCAAGGGGGTGGAGGTCGCCCTTCCCCAGGGGCCCGACGGGGTGGAGGATCCGCGGCTGACTCCCGAGCGGGCCGCCCGCCGGCGGGACCTAACTATCAACGCTCTGCTCCGCGACCCCCGCACCGGGGAGATCCTGGACTTCCACCACGGCCGGGAGGACCTCGCCCGGCGCCGCCTGCGGCACGTGGATCCCGACACCTTCGCCGAGGATCCCCTGCGGGTGCTGCGCGTGGCGCGTCTGCACGCGGAGCTGGGGTTCCGCATCGATCCCGCCACGGCGGCCCTGTGCCGGCGCCTCTCCCTTCATGGCGTGGCCTGGGAGCGCATCGGTCAGGAGCTGGAGCGCTGGCTGCTGGGGGCGTCCCGCCCCGGGCGGGGTATGGACGGGCTCCTGTACACGGGCGCGGAGCGGCATTTCCCCTTCCTGGCCGCCCTGCTGGGCTGTCCGGTTGCCGGTACGGGTGCCGGGGCCGATGCCTGGGCCCGCACACGGGCGGTTCTGGATGCCGCCGCGCGCCGGCGGGTGGAGGAGCGCGAGCGCGACTGGCCGCTCATGCTCGCCGCGCTTCTCCAAAGCCTGGGGCGTCCGGATGCCACCTTCCGGCATCCCGGCCGGGCGCCGACCGCGCCGGGGCACGCCGCGGTGGCGGCCGGCAAGGCGGCGCTATGGCTGCGGGGTGTGGACCGCGGCCAGCGGCGGGCCCGGACGGTGCGCGCCCTGCTCCGCGAGCAGGGCGCGGTGAATGCCCTGGCCGCCGCCCGGGCGGGCCGCCCGGACTACCGGCGGCTGGCCTGCCGGGTGGATACGGACCTGCTGCTGCGGCTGGCGGAGGCGCTGCACGAGGCGGAAGCGCCGGGGAGCAGTGGTTACCCGGCGGGCGAGCAGGCCCGCGCCATTTGGTCCGCTGAGGGGCTTCTGGGACGGGCCCCGGAGCCGCTGCTCGCGGGCCGCGACCTGCAGGCACTGGGTGTACCCGCGGGGCCGGGCCTGGGGAGGTGGCTGGAGACGGCCTTCGAGGCCCAGCTCGATGGGCAATTCGCCAGCCGGGAGGCGGGGCTGGCGTGGCTCCGGGATCGGCTGGAGGAGGGCGGACCGCCGGAGCGGCCGTCGGAAGCGTAATGCGCGGCTCCGGAGGGAGAGGCCGGTCCCGGCTCCTCCACCGCCGATCGGAGCGCCCTGAGGCCTCCTACCCGCTGCCGAACAGCTCCTGGTCTACCAGCATGCAGAGCCCGTGCAGGATCAGGATGTGCACCTCCTGGATGCGTGCCGTGGTGCGCGAATCCACGCGTAGTACCAGGTCCTCGCCGGGGCGCGCCAAGTCGGCGAGCTCGCCGCCGTCCGCGCCGGTGAGGACAAGCAGCCGCAGGCCACGCTGGAAGGCCGCTTCCGCGGCCTGGAGGACGTTGGCGGACTGGCCGCTGGTGGAGATCACCAGGAGCAGGTCGCCGGACTGGCCCAGGGCCTGGACCTCCTTGGCGTAGATCTCCTCGAAGGAATAGTCGTTGGCCGCGGCGGTGACCGTAACCGGGTTGGTGCCCAGGGCGATGGCGGGCAGGGGCGGCCGCTCGATCTCGAAGCGGTTCACAAGCTCGCCCACGAAATGCTGGGCGTCCCCGGCGGAGCCGCCGTTGCCGCAGGCGAGGACCTTGTTGCCGCCGAGCAGGGTCTCCCGGATCAGCTTCGCCGCCTCCACGATGGAGGGGGCGAGCTCCTCCCCCATGCGCTGCTTGAGCTCCGCGCTCTCGTTGAACAGGCCTTGGATGCGCGTGGCCGGGTCTTGTCCGTACTGCTCCATTTCAGCTCCAGGTTGCGTCCGGGCGGAAGGCGTCGCGGATCCAGCGCAGCTCCCGGCCATGCAGGGCTACCACGTCGAAGCGGCAGAAGCGCGCGGCATGCTCGGGATGGATGGCCAGGAAGGCGCGAGCCGCCTGGATGATGCGTTTTTGCTTGCGGGGGCCCACCGTTTCCTCGGCGGTGCCGTAGGCGCTGTCGGCGCGGGCACGCACCTCGGTGAATACCAGCACCTCGCCGTCCAGGGTCACCAGGTCCACCTCGCCGCCCTTGGCGTGGAAATTCCGCGCCACGAAGTGGTGCTTGCCCCTGCGCTGCAGGTGCTTGAGAGCCTGCCGCTCGGCGGCGTCGCCGGTACGCTGGGCGGAGGTGCGGGCCATGGGGCACAAGCTCCGGGCGGCGGCCGCCTGAACCGCGCCTAGTTGCCGGGCGTGAGCATGCCGGGAAGCGGCATGATGCGGCCATGCCGGTACTCGGCCCACTGCAGGCGCCGTTTGATGCGGCCGTCGGCGTCCGCCGCCAGCCGACCGGTGCCGCCCTCCAGGCGGATATTCCTTAGCGCCACGTCCATGGGATCGTCCAGAAGCAGGGATCGGCGCCAAGCGCCCACCACCAGCGAATAGGCATCATAGCCCAGGGCGTTCAGGCGCTCCAGGCTGGCCTGCTGACGCGGATAGCTCTCCGCGAGCTTCCGGGCCGCCTTTCGGTGCTGCGGATGGGGCTCCAGGAACCACGGAAGCTGCTGGAAGTGGATGCCGTCCATGTCGCGCCGGTCCGAGCGCGAGTCCCCGGGGCTGTGGACATGGCTGGTGGCCAGGACCGGTAGGCCCCCGGCGGCGTAAAACTCCAGCTGGGGCTTGATCAGCCGGGCGTTCAGGGTCTCCGAGGCCAGGAACAGGAAGTCCAGATCCTCGCGGCGCGGCGGTGTGGAGTACTCGGGAAGGTCCACCTTCAGGGTGTCCTCGAGCCGGCGCCGGCGCTGCGTGACCTTGTCCAGGGCGAGCAGGGCCTTCAGGGTGGTCGAGTGGTCCGACTGGTCGGGGTTGAACATCTCGATGGCCCGGGTCTCGCCGCCCAGCTCCTGCCAGCGCTCCTGGAAGGCGCCCACCATGCGCCGCCCCCACTGGGTCTGCGGGAACAGGATGCCGGCCTGGCGATACCCGGCCTGGTAGGCGTGCTCGGCGGCCTGCCGGGCCTCCGTCTCCGGGTCCAGCCCGAGCTGGAACACCCGGGAGCCCGCCTTGGCCCAGTTCTCGGTGGTATTCAGCACCAGCGCGGGCGGCAGCTCCGAACCGCGGCGGGTTTGTTGCACGTAGGCGCGCACCGCCGGCTGCGTGAGGGGTCCGATGAGCGCCGCATAATTCCCCGCGTAGACCTTCTCCAGGGCCCGTTCGAGGCCCTCGGGACTGGCACCCGTATTGAGCAGCTCGACGCGGATGTCGGCGCCGCGGTCGGTCTGATAGTAGGCGGCGAGCATGCCGTGCAGGATGGCCTCCGCCAGCCGCCCATAGCGGGATTCCAGGGGAAGCAGCACGGCGATCCGGAGCGGGGCTTCCTGGACCCGCTCCAGGCGGTCGCGCACAATACCCGCCAGCGGGTGCTCCGGGTACTGCTCCAGCCAGCGCCGCAGATCCCCACCGGTCTTCTCCAGGGGCTGACGGGTGGCGCGGCGCATGAGCCGCTCGAAGCGGAGGTACCCGCTCGGGAATTCCTCGCCCACCCGCTCGATCCGCTTGCTCAGTACCTGCTCCGGCATGGATTCGAGGAGGTAGCGCACGCGGGCGATGTTCGAATGCCGAGCTTTCTCCCCGCTCAGGATGCGGTGCCGCTGCACCAGGGCGTCGAAGGCCGTCCCTGGCCGCCCCTGGGCCAGCTCCAGCTGGGCGAGGTAGTCGAGCACCTCCTCCTGCAGGCGGGCGGAGAGGGTGTCCACATCCCCCCGCTGTCCGTTCAGGCGCTCCAGGATGCGCCGGGCGGTGTCGAAGCGCTGGTGGCGCATGTGGATGCGCGCGCGCAGCAGGGCCGCCCGGTTGGCCTGTGCGGTCCCCGCGAGTCGCTCCAGCACCTCTAGGGCATCCACGTCCCTTCCGGCAAGGGCCAGGGCCCGGGCCTGGCGGAACCGGAACCGCGAGGCCTCCTCGCCCCGGGCCTCTTCCGCGCGCTGGGCATACGCCTCGGCGGCCTGCCCGTAGGCGCCGGCCTGCTCCATGCCTTCGGGCGTGGTGGCCGGCGCCTCGGCGGAGGGCCGCTCCGGCGAGGGCCCGGGTCCGGGGGCACAGCCGCCGGCCGCCAGCGCGGCGGCGGTGAGCAGAAAGGCGGGGCGCAGCGGGCGTGGAAGTGGCAAGCGGATGATCCCTTTTTTCCGAATCAGGCGAGCGCGATGCAGCAATTCGAGACGGGTATTTTATACGTGGTCGGGACCCCCATCGGCAACCGCGGTGATTGCACGCCGCGCGCCCTGGAGACCCTGGGGTCGGTAGCGGCGATTGTAGCGGAGGATACCCGGCATGTGCAGCGCCTGCTCGCGGATACCCCGGTGCGCGGCGACCGGGTGTCCCTGAACGCGCACAACGAGGAGGATCGCATCCCGCGGCTTCTGGAGCGTCTTTCCGGCGGGGAGGATCTGGCCCTGGTGAGCGACGCCGGGGTGCCGGCCATCTCCGATCCCGGGGGGCGGCTCGTGGCCGCGGCCCACGGAGCCGGGATACCCGTCCGCGCCGTGCCCGGACCGAGTGCCGTCACCGCCGCCCTGTCCGTGGCCGGATTCGCCGCCAACCGGTTCGCCTTCGAGGGCTTTCTGCCCACCAAGGGCGAGGCGCGCAGATCCCGCCTGCGGGAGATCGCCCGCGATCCCCGCACGGTGGTGCTGTTCGAGTCGCCGCGCCGCATCGCCGGGCTGCTCGACGATCTGGAGGCGGCGTGCGGGTCCGAACGGGAGGCGGTGGTGACCCGGGAGCTGACCAAGCGTTTCGAGACCAATCGGCGCGGCCCCCTCCGGGAGCTGGCCGGCCACTTCACCGGTCACGACGAGGAGCAGCGCGGGGAATTCACTGTGTGCGTGGCCGGGGCGCCGGAGGAGCAGCCCGGGGACGGCTCCGCCACGGTGGAGGCGGACAAGGTGCTGGAGGCGCTGCTGGCGGAGCTGTCGCCGAGCCGCGCCGCCAAGGTGGCCGCCCGCATCACCGGCCGGCCCAAGAACGCCCTGTACCAGCGGGCCATGGAGCTGGACGGGAAGGAATGAGGGGTCGAGTACCTGTAGGAGCCGTTTCCAGACCGCGACTTTCTATTTGGCAGGTCGCGAGCTGGAGCTCACTCCTACCCCTCTGATTCGGCCTTCCGTAGGCGCGACGGCCCCCGTCGCGACGACTTTGGTGGTCCCTACACGCAAAAAGGCGGCCCGGCGGGGCCGCCTTTTCTGTTCGGGCTTCTGCGTGAGTCAGTCCGCCATCTCCTTGATGCCGCGGGCCACCTTCTGCTTCATCAGGTACTGGTGGGCGCCTTCGGCGGCGCGGCGGCCGTCGTGGATGGCCCAGACGATCAGACTGGCGCCGCGGTACATATCCCCGGCGGAGAAGACGCCCTCCACGTTGGTCATGCGGGTGGCGGGGTCGGCGGCGGCGTTGCCCCGCTTGTCCACCGCCACGCCCAGGGCGTCGAGCAGCGGGCTGCGCTCCGGGCCTTCGAAGCCGATGGCGAGCAGCACCAGCTCCGCATCCAGGTCGAAATCACCGCCCGGCTCTTCGATGAGCTCGCGGGTGCCGTCGGGACGGCGCTGGGCGGATTTCACCTGGACGCAGTTGGCCTTTTGGACCCGGCCGCTGCCGTCGTCCTCGAAGGACTTCACGTAGTCCTTCCAGAGGCGCTCGCAGCCCTCCTGGTGGGAGGTGGAGTCCATGCGCTTGTGGGGCCACTCGGGCCAGGGGGTGCGCTCGGAGCGCTCCTCCGGCGGCTCGGGATGGATATTGAGCTGCCGGACGCTCTTGGCGCCCTGGCGGATGGAGGTGCCCACGCAGTCGGCGCCGGTGTCGCCGCCGCCGATGATCACCACGTTCTTGCCCGCTGCGGTGATGCGCTCTGCGTCGGGGATGGTGTCTCCGGCGTTGATCCGGTTCTGCTGGATCAAAAACGGCATGGCGTAGTGGATGCCTTCCAGATGGCGGCCGGGCACGTCGTGGTCGCGGGGCTTCTCCGCGCCGCCCGCGAGGATCACGGCGTCGAACTCCCGCCGCAGCTCCTCGGCGGTGACGTCCTCGCCCACGCTCACCCCGGTGCGGAAGGTCACGCCCTCGGCCTCCATCTGCTCAATACGGCGGTCGATGCGGAACTTCTGCATCTTGAAGTCGGGGATACCGTAGCGGAGCAGGCCGCCGATGCGGTCGTGCTTCTCCAGCACGGTCACCGTGTGGCCCCAGCGCGCCAGCTGCTGGGCGGCCGCCAGGCCCGCCGGTCCGGAGCCCACCACCGCCACCTTGAAGCCGGTCTCGGGGGCGGGTGCCACGGGCGCCACCCAGCCCTCGTCGAAGCCGCGCTCGATGATGTTGCGCTCGATGTTCTTGATGGTGACCGGGGCGTTTTCCACCAGGTCCAGCGTGCAGGCGCTCTCGCAGGGCGCCGGGCACAGCCAGCCGGTGAACTCCGGGAAGTTGTTGGTATCGTGGAGCCGGCCCAGCGCTTCGTGCCACTGGCCCCGGTAGACCAGGTCGTTCCATTCCGGGATCAGGTTGTCCACCGGACAGCCGGTGTCCGTCTGGCAATAGGGGATGCCGCAGTCCATGCAGCGGGCGCCCTGCTCGGCCAGCTCGGCGTCGGACTGCTCCCGGTAGAGCTCCCGGTAGTCTTCCCGGCGCTCCGCCACCGGCCGCAGCGGCGCGCCGTGCCGGGGGAATTTCATAAAGCCGTCGATCTGACCCACGGTCAAACCTCCCTGACAATCGGATGTAGGAGCGGCGCACGCCGGGGGCGCCGCAAGCCGTCGCGACCGGAGGTCGCTGCCACGAAACAGGATGCCTTCAGGCCGTCTCCGTCCGCTGCTGGGGCTCACGCTTGCGGGCCTCCATGACGCGGCGGTACTCGGTGGGGATGATCTTCACGAAGCTCGACCGGTAGCTGTGCCACTGGTCGAGGATCCGCTGGCCCTTGGCCGAGCCGGTATAGCGGACATGGCGCTCGATCATCTCCATGAGCAGGTCGGCGTCCTCGTGGTCCACCAGTTCGGTCTCCACCATGCCGGTGTTGAGGCGTTGCTCGAAGCGGCCGTCCTCGTCCAGCACGTACGCCACGCCGCCGCTCATGCCGGCGGCGAAGTTGCGCCCGGTCCCGCCCAGAATGGCCACCGCGCCGCCGGTCATGTACTCGCAGCCGTGATCGCCACAGCCTTCGGCAACGGCCTGGACACCGGAGTTGCGGACGCCGAAGCGCTCGCCCACCACGCCCTGCACGTAGAGCTCGCCGCCGGTGGCGCCGTACAGCAGCACGTTGCCGGCGATGATGTTGCCCTCCGGGTCCAGCCGGGATTCCTCCGGCATGCGCACCACGATGCGGCCGCCCGACATGGACTTGCCCAGGTAGTCGTTGGCGTCGCCCACCAGGGTCAGGCTCATGCCGTTGTGGCAGAAGGCGCCGAAGCTCTGCCCGGCGGTGCCGCGGAAGGTGATCTGGATGGTGTCCTCGGGCAGCCCTTCCATGCCGAACCGCTTGGCCACCTCACCGGCGAGCATGGTGGCGGTGGTGCGGTTGTAGTTGCGGATCTCGGACTCGAGCTCCACCGGGGTGGCGTTCTCCAGCGCCGGCGAGGCGCGCTTGATGAGGTCCCGGTCCAGGATCTCGTCGATCTCGTGGTGCTGGCGACGCACCTGATGCAGCGGCTCGGTGCCGGTGTCCATCCGCTTGAGCAGCGGCCGCAGATCGAGGCCGTGCGCCTTGGGATGCTCCGAGAGATCGTGCGGTACCAGCATCTCGGTATGGCCGATGAGCTCGTCCATGCTCCGGAAGCCCAGCTCCGCCATGTACTGGCGCACCTCCTCGGCCACCATGCGGAAGTAGGTGATCACGTCCTCGGGCTTGCCCGTGAACTTCTTGCGCAGATAGGGATCCTGCGTGGCCACGCCCACCGGGCAGGTGTTGAGGTGGCACTTGCGCATCATGATGCAGCCTTCCACCACCAGGGCGGTGGTGCCGAAGGCGTACTCCTCGGCGCCCAGCAGCGCGGCGATGACCACGTCGCGGCCGTTGAGCATATTGCCGTCGGTCTGCAGCCGCACCCGGTCGCGCAGGCCGTTGGCCACCAGGGCCTGCTGGGTCTCGGCCACGCCCAGCTCCCACGGCATGCCGGCGTGCTTGATGGAGGTGTTGGGACTCGCGCCTGTACCGCCGGAGTTGCCGGAGACGGTGATCAGGTCCGCCTTGGCCTTGGCCACGCCGGCCGCAACCGTGCCCACGCCGGCCTTGGCCACCAGCTTCACCGAGACGTCGGCCGCCGGGTTGACGTTCTTCAGGTCGAAGATGAGCTGGGCCAGGTCCTCGATGGAGTAGATGTCGTGGTGCGGCGGCGGCGAGATCAGGCTCACGCCCGGCGTGGCGTAGCGCACCCGGGCGATGTTCTCGTCCACCTTGTGGCCGGGCAGCTGGCCGCCCTCGCCGGGCTTGGCGCCCTGCGCCACCTTGATCTGCAGCTCGTCGGCGTTCACCGCGTAGTGCGTGGTCACGCCGAAGCGGCCGGAGGCGATCTGCTTGATGGCCGAGCGGGCCAGGTCACCGTTGGGATAGGGCTTGAAGCGCACCGAATCCTCGCCGCCCTCGCCGCTGTTGGAGCGGCCGCCGATGCGGTTCATGGCGATGGCCAGGGTCTCGTGGGCCTCGCGAGAGATGGAGCCGAAGGACATGGCGCCGGTGGTGAACCGCCGCATGATGGATTCCACCGGCTCCACCTCGTCCAGGGACACGGCTTTCGGCCCCAGATGGTCCGGGCTGCCCGGCTTGGCGGCGTACCATTCGTCGCTGTCCGCCTCGGGGCCTTCAACGGGGTGGCCGTCCGCCTCGTTGGCGAGCTGGAACAGGCCGCGCAGGGCGCCGCCCTCCTGGCGGTTCTTATTCACCGCCTCGGAGAACTTCTGATAGAGGCCGAAGTCCTGAGTGGCGCAGGCGCGCTGCAGCAGGGTGATGGTGGTGGGGTTCCAGCTATGGCGCTCGCCGTCCACCCGCCAGTGGTACTGCCCGCCGTCCTCCAGCGCCAGGTCCGAGGAATGCGGCGTGTGGTAGGCGAAGGCGTGGCGCTCCAGCGCATCGGCGCCGATCTCGCGAATGCCGGCGCCGCTGATCTGCGTGACCGTGCCGCGGAAGTACTTGTCCACCAGCTCCCGGGACAGGCCGATGGCCTCGAAGATCTGCGCCCCGCAGTAGCTCTGCAGGGTGGAGATGCCCATCTTGGAGAAGATCTTGAACAGGCCCTTGCCCACCGCCTTGATGTAGTGGTGCCTGACGGTGTCCGTATCCGCCTGGTCGTCGAGCATGCCGCGCTCGAGCATGTCGTCGAGGGTCTCGAAGGCCAGATAGGGGTGCACGGCGCCGGCGCCGTAGCCGATGAGCAGGGCGAAATGGGCCACTTCGCGGGCCTCGCCGGTCTCCACCACCAGGCTGGTCCTGGTGCGCAGGCCGGCCCGGATCAGGTGGTGGTGCACGGCACCCACCGCCAGCAGGCTGGGAATGGGCGCGCGGCTGTCATCGGTGCTCCAGTCGGAGAGCACCAGCACCGTGGCGCCGTCGCGCACGGCCTGCTCGGCGGCAGCGCAGAGCCGGTCCACGCCGGTTTCCAGAGCCTCGGGACCTTCTTCGGCGGAGAAGGTGGCCTCCAGGAACTCGGTGCGGCAGGCTTGATCGCCGCAGAAGCGCAGCTTGTCCATCTCCGCCTGGGTCAGTACCGGGTGCTTGAGCTCCACCCGCCGCGCCTGCTCCGGCGTCTGCTCCAGGACGTTGCCCTCGGGGCCCAGGTAGGAGACCAGGGACATCACCTGCTCTTCCCGGATGGGGTCGATGGGCGGGTTGGTCACCTGGGCGAATAGCTGCTTGAAGTAGTCGAACAGCAGCCGGGGCCGCTCGGAGAGCACGGCGATGGGGGTGTCGTCGCCCATGGAGCCGACGCTCTCGGCGCCCGTGGTGGCCATGGGCTTGAGCAGCATGTTCAGCTCTTCGAAGGTGTAGCCGAAGGTGCGCTGCAGCTCGCGCAGGGGCCGGTGCGCCTCGCGGGGCTCTCCCTTGGGCTCGGGCATTTCCGCCAGCCGCAGCAGGTTCTCCGCCACCCAGTCCTTGTAGGGCGCCTGGGCCAGCATCTCCTGCTTGAGCTCCTGGTCCGGGATGATCTTGCCGCGCTCGGTGTCCACCATGAAGATCTTGCCCGGGTGGAGGCGCTCCTTGAGGACGATCTTCTCCTCGGGGATGGGCAGCACCCCCACCTCGGAGGCCATCACCACCATGTCGTCGTCGGTGACCACGTAGCGCGCCGGGCGCAGGCCGTTGCGATCCAAAGTGGCGCCGATGCGGGTGCCGTCGGTGAAGGCCACGGCGGCGGGGCCGTCCCACGGCTCCATGAGCGTGGCGTGGTACTCGTAGAAGGCCTTCAGGTCCTCGGGCATGAACGGATCCGTGCTCCACGCCTCGGGGATGAGCATCATCATGACGTGGGGCAGCGAGCGGCCCGCCGCGGAGAGCAGCTCGATGGCCGCGTCCAGGCTCGCCGAGTCGGAGAGGCCGTCCTCGATGGTGGGGAACAGCTTCTCCAGGTCCTCGCCGAACTCCCCGGAGGCCATGGCCGCCTCCCGGGCACGCAGCATGTAGTGGTTGCCCTGCACCGTGTTGATCTCGCCGTTGTGGGCGATCATCCGGAAGGGCTGGGCCAGCGGCCAAGTGGGATGGGTATTGGTGGAGAACCGCTGGTGCACCAGGGCCAGGGCCGAGACCATGTCCGGGTCGCCCAGGTCCGGGTAGAAGGCCGGCACCTGCTCCGCCAGCAGCAGGCCCTTGTAGATCAGCACGCGGCTGGAGAGGCTCGGGATGTAGAAGTGCTCGGCGTACTCCGGATGGTCGTCGGCGATGGTGTGCTCCATGCGCTTGCGCACCACCAGCAGCTTGAGCTCGAAGCGCTCCCGGGCCGTGGCGTCGCCGCGGCCGATGAAGACCTGCCGGATGGTGGGCAGCATCTCCCGGGCGATGTCGCCGATCTCCTCCGGATGGACCTCCACATCGCGCCAGCCCAGGATCTGCTGGCCCTCCTCGGCGGTGATCCGCTCGAGGGCTGCCATGCAGTCCCGGGCCGCCGCATCGTCGGTGGGCAGGAATACCAGGCCGGTGCCGTAGTCGGCGGGGTCGGCGGGCAGCTCGATGCCCACCTCCGCGGCGGCCTTCCGGAGGAAGGCGTGGGGCTTCTGGATGAGGATTCCGGCGCCGTCACCCGTATAGGCGTCCGCGCCCACCGCGCCGCGGTGGGTCAGGTTGTGCACGATCTCCAGGCCCTGCTGGACGATCTGGTGCGAGGCGCGGCCCTGCATGTCCACCACGAAGCCGACACCGCAGTTGTCCTTGTGCATGCCCGGCTGGTACAGGCCAGGATTGGTCCGATCCGAATGTGGCGCCATGGATATCTATCTCCGCTTTTGGCCCCCGCCCGGGGTCCGGTGCCGCAATTCAAGCCGCGCGGTGCGGTCCCAAGCGAACGTCCGGTAAGAAGCGGGGCGGGCTTCAGACACGGCAAAGCCGAGTGGGCCACCCCGAATCAGGTCAGGATTCGCGGCGGGCGGCCCACCCGGCCCGGTGTTAAGGGGTCACGGGCCCAATCTCCACCCGTTGTCTACAGTCGAGCCTTAAGAGGCTAGCGTTTTCCTCCGCTGGCGACAACCCAGTTAACATGATTCATGGTGCCATGCACGGCCCCTTTTGGCTTGGATTTCCCGCCCCCGGGCGTGGTTCAGGGTGAATCCCGGTGCCCAGAGCACTGAAAGATGGGTTTTCCCCCGGCCATGGCCGGGAAGCTCGCCGAACCGTGCCGTACGCCCCCGGAGGTATCGGGTAAGTACCCACAAATTTGCCGGTAGCGGTTGAAAACGGGACGCCCATCCCCATCTACAGCGTAGGGTTTTCGGCGGCGTGCTTCTGGCCGCCGGATAAGCAACGGGGAGTGGGCCGGAATGGACGCCCCATTCCCGCCCCTTCCCCGGGTGAACGGCATGCAAGCGGAGGGTTCCATGCGGACCGACAAACTGACGACCAAATTCCAGCAGGCGCTCCAGGATGCCCAGAGCATGGCCCTGCAGAACGACAACCAGCAGGTGGAGGCGGTCCATCTGCTCTGCGCCATGCTCGACCAGGAAGGCGGCTCGGCGCGCTCGGTGCTGGCCAAGGCCGGGGTGAAGGTGGACGCCCTGCGCTCGGCCTGCGGCCGCGAGATCGACAAACTGCCCCGGGTGTCCGGCGGCGAGGCGGGGGAGATCTACGTCTCCCGCGCTCTGGGCAATCTCCTGAACGCCGCCGACAAGACCGCCAGCAAGCGGGGCGACTCCTACATCGCCACCGAGCACTTCCTGCTCGCCCTTACCGAGGACAAGGGTCCCGCCGGCCAAGCCCTGAAGGACGCCGGCGGCGACCGGCAGTCCCTCGAGAAGGCGGTGGAAGAGGTTACCGGCGGCGAGAAGGTGGACGACCCCAACGCCGAGGACCAGCGCGAGGCGCTGGAGAAATACACCATCGACCTCACCGAGCGCGCCCAGCAGGGCAAGCTCGACCCGGTCATCGGCCGCGACGACGAGATCCGGCGCACCATGCAGGTGCTCCAGCGGCGCACCAAAAACAACCCGGTGCTCATCGGCGAGGCGGGCGTCGGCAAGACCGCCATCGTCGAGGGCCTGGCCCAGCGCATCGTCAACGGCGAGGTGTCCGAGGGCCTGCGCGACAAGCGCGTGCTGTCCCTGGACATGGGCGCGCTCATGGCCGGTGCCAAGTACCGCGGCGACTTCGAGGAGCGCCTGAAGGGCGTGCTCCAGGAGATCGAGCAGGAGGAAGGCCGGGTCATCCTGTTCATCGACGAGATCCACACCATGGTGGGCGCCGGCAAGGCCGAGGGCTCCATGGATGCAGGCAACATGCTCAAGCCCGCCCTGGCGCGCGGCGAGCTGCACTGCATCGGCGCCACCACCCTCGACGAATACCGCGAGAACCTGGAGAAGGACGCCGCCCTGGAGCGGCGCTTCCAGAAGGTGATGGTGAACGAGCCTTCCGAGGAGGACAGCGTCGCCATCCTGCGCGGTCTCAAGGAGAAGTACGAGGTCCACCACGGCGTGCGCATCACCGACCCGGCGCTGGTGGCGGCGGCGCAGCTCTCGCACCGCTACATCACCGACCGCAAGCTGCCCGACAAGGCCATCGACCTCATCGACGAGGCGGCCTCGCGGCTGCGCATGGAGATCGACTCCAAGCCGGAGGAGATCGACGAGATCGAGCGCCACCTCATGCAGCTCAAGATCGAACGGGAGGCGCTGAAGAAGGAGTCCGACGAGGCCTCCCAGAAGCGCCTCTCCGACCTGGAGGAGACCATCAGCGAGCAGGAGGCCAAGCTCCAGGAGATCTCAGGCGAGTGGGAGAAGGAGAAGGGCGCCATCCAAGAGCACCAGCACGCCAAGGAGGAGCTGGAGCGCGCCAAGGCCGAGATGCAGCAGGCCCAGCGCGCCGGCGACCTGAACCGGATGGCCGAGATCCAGTACGGCAAGATCCCGGAGCTGGAGAAGAAGGTCGAGGAGACTTCCCATGCGCCGCACGACATGCTGCGCGAGGAGGTCACCGATAACGAGGTGGCCGAGGTGGTCTCCCGCTGGACCGGCATCCCGGTCTCCAAGATGCTCGAGGGGGAGCGCGAGAAGCTGCTCAAGATGGAGGATCGCCTGCACGACCGCGTGGTGGGGCAGGAAACCGCCGTCACCTCGGTGGCCGACGCCATCCGGCGCTCGCGGTCCGGCCTGTCGGATCCCAACCGGCCCATCGGCAGCTTCCTGTTCCTCGGCCCCACGGGCGTGGGCAAGACCGAGCTTACCAAAGCCCTGGCGGAGTTCCTGTTCGACTCCCAGGAGGCGCTGGTGCGCATCGACATGTCCGAGTACATGGAGAAGCACTCCGTGGCCCGGCTGATCGGCGCGCCCCCCGGCTACGTGGGCTACGAGGAGGGCGGCTACCTCACCGAGACCGTGCGGCGCCGGCCCTACTCGGTGATCCTGCTCGACGAGGTCGAGAAGGCCCACCCGGACGTGTTCAACATCCTGCTGCAGGTGCTCGACGACGGTCGCCTCACCGACGGCCACGGCCGCACCGTGGACTTCCGCAACACAGTGCTGATCATGACCTCCAACCTCGGCTCCGACCGCATCGTCAGCCTGGCCGGCGAGGGCGAGGAGCGAATACGCGAGGCGGTCATGGAGGTGGTCAAGGACGAATTCCGGCCCGAGTTCCTCAACCGGGTGGACGAGACCATCGTCTTCCAGCAGCTCGACCAGGCGCAGATCAAGGAGATCGTGCGCATCCAGTCCCAGTATCTGCGCGACCGGTTGCGGGACAAGGACATGGACCTGGAGATCTCCGAGGAGGCGCTGGACAAGGTGGCCGAGGCGGGCTTCGACCCGGTCTACGGCGCCCGGCCGCTCAAGCGGGTGCTCCAGCAACGGGTGGAGAATCCGCTGGCCAAGGAGATCCTCGCCGGCAACTTCTATCCCGGCGATGTGGTCGAGGTGGGCGTGGAAGGCGGCGACTTCGTCTTCCACCGGCGCGAGAACGGCTACGCGCAGGCCGCCTCCGCCTGAGCGCGGGGAGCTCCTCCCCGACGCGACAGCGCCGCCCCGGTTCCGGGGCGGCGTTTTTCGTGGCTGTCGCCAACACGGTCGACCGGTCTACCGCTTGGTGTAGTAGAGCGTGAACTGCGCCGGGACGGCGGGGCTGATGGAGGGCAGGCCGGCGATCTCGCGGAGCTTTTCCACGCCGCGTGCCAGACCGAAATCCCCGGCATTGATGATTACCGGACGCAGGTTGGCCACCTGGATGGTGTCATCGGCCAGACGGGTAACCGACAGGACCGTGTCCACCGGCTTTTCCGAGCCGTGCAGGGACAGCGTGGCGGTGGTGTCGAGGATGAGGTTGTCCCCGGGGGCGAGATCCGCCACCCGCTGCTCGGGAACCTCCACGGTCACCAGGGCGGTGGCGAAGTCGCCCACCTCGAACAGATGCTCCTGCATCCGCTCATTGCGGATGTCGATATTGGTCTCGACACTGGCCAGATCGATGGCCAGCCGAGCCTGCCCCTGTTCGTATTTCCCGGAAATATCGTCGAAATGGTGGGTCTCCGCCACCGTATTCTTCTTGGTGGAAACGAAGAACAGGGAAGAGCGCTGCGCATCGAGCTGCCAGGCCGCCATGGCCGGGAAGCTCAGGGTGAGCAGCGTGAAAGTCAGGATAAGCCGTTTCATGGCCGAGTGTCTCCTTTGTCCAATTCCGGAAGGCATCCAGTCTTGGACAAAGGAGCCGCGGAGGCAAGTCGCCGCCGTTCAGATGGAGGGGTCGTGCCGCTCGCAGGCTTGGAGGGTGTTCTGCAGGAGGGTGGCCACGGTCATGGGGCCCACCCCGCCGGGTACCGGCGTGATCCAGGAGGCGCGCTCGCAGGCGGCCTCGAAATCCACATCGCCCACCAGGCGGTTATCCGGAAGCCGGTTCATGCCCACGTCGATCACGATGGCATCGTCCTTGATCCAGTCGCCGGGCACCAGACCCGGCTTGCCGACAGCCACCACCAGGAGGTCGGCGCGGCGTACGTAGGTGCCGAGGTCCTGGGTGAAGCGGTGGCAGACCGTCACCGTGGCTCCTTCCAGAAGCAGCTCCAGCGCCATGGGCCGGCCCACGTGGTTGGAGGCCCCTACCACCACGGCATGCAGGCCCTTCGGGTCGAGCTCGTGCTCCTCCAGAAGGGTGATGATGCCGCGCGGGGTACAGGAGCGGAACAGGGGGTTCCGCTGGGCCAGCCGGCCGATGTTGTAGGGATGGAAGCCGTCCACGTCCTTGGCCGGATCGATGGTCTCGATAACGACGCTGGAGTCGATATGCGCCGGCAGCGGGAGCTGCACCAGGATGCCGTCCACCTGGTCATCGGAATTGAGGCTTTCCACCAGGGAAAGCAGCTCCTCCTGGCTGACGCTGTCCGGGAGGTCGTAGGAGAACGACTTGATTCCGGTCTTCTCGCAGGCGGTGCGCTTGTTGCGGACATACACCTGGGAGGCGTGGTCCTGGCCCACCAGCACCACCGCCAGCCCGGGCGGCCGGTAGCCCCTGCGTACCCGATCGGCCACCAAGGCCGTCAGCTTGTCCCGGACCCTGGTGCTGGTTGCCTTGCCATCGATCATCTGCGCGGCCATGGGGCTCCTCATCTGCTCCGCAAAACGGGAACTCCGCCGTCCCGCGGGGATCCTCCCACCAAAATTCCACGAAAAAATTCGATTGGCGATAGGATGGCGAAACGGCGCGAAGACCGGACGGGTAAAGCGGGCGATATTGCCATGAACCGCCTCTTCGCGCAAAGCTGAACCGATTGACGAGATCTGGTGCGTCCCGGTAGGATTGTCCGTCTTGGTGGCCCGGGCGGGCAGCCGCCGAAGATTCCGCCCCGAGCCGGTCAGATGTGAACGATCGCCGAGGTTGGCGCCGTGGCGCGGCCCCGGCCTGTTCGGATCGAGGGAATTCTGCCGGGGTGTGGCGCAGCCTGGTAGCGCACCTGCTTTGGGAGCAGGGTGTCGGAGGTTCAAATCCTCTCACCCCGACCAAATCCGAATACGGGCCTGCAACCCCATAGAATGCCGTATCCGGTACTTCTTTGGCGCCTGTAGCTCAACTGGATAGAGCAGCGGCCTTCTAAGCCGCAGGTTGTGGGTTCGATTCCCGCCGGGCGCGCCATTCGGAAAGGCGCAATCCGTTTCGGGTATCGCGCCGTATGCTAGAATGCGGGTTCGGGGACGCAACGTAATCCCCGGCCGGCTTCCAAGCCGGATGCAGTGGTGAGCGTAGCTCAGTTGGTAGAGCCCCGGATTGTGGCTCCGGTGGTCGGGAGTTCGAATCTCCTCGCTCACCCCATTTTTTAAGCAGTAGATGGGCCGTTAGCTCAGTTGGCAGAGCAGCTGACTCTTAATCAGCGGGTCGAAGGTTCGAATCCTTCACGGCCCACCATCTAAATCAAGGGCCTAGGCGCAATCGCCTAGGCCCTTTTTTTGTTTGGGTAACGGTATGGGTAACGACGTAACCCAAGGAGACGCCGGGGAAGGGCCTCGCTGGGAGGGACGCCCTCAACCCAATTGCCAGCGTGCCCAGCGGCCACGCCGGGGCAGCCTAAATCTCCCCAGAGGGGCATCCGGTCGGCCTGCTACGCCGTATTTACCTTCCGCCGCCACCCTGCCACCCCGCCACCCCGCCAGCCCGACGAGGCCCAGCCCAAGCAGGGCCGCCGTATGGGGCGCCGGGATCGGCTCGCCGTCCTCGAACGCCCCTTCCGGCCAGTTGGGGGTCAGGAGCTGGGTCCCATTGGCCCCGGGAAACGTACCAAACTCAACCAGGTCAGAAGGTCCATGTAACAGGATTTGGCCGGAGGCATTGACGTCCGTGACGGTTCCCACGATGCGCGGGTTTTCCCCCTCTTCGGTGTAATGGGGATCACTGGGATCGATAAAGTCCTGAATGTCGGCAGAGTCAGGGGAGTGCCCCTGAAGCCCATACTCCTCCACGATCTCCCAGGTCCTTTCCTCCTTGGGGGTCATCTCCTCGGCGGTTGCCTCCTCGTAGGCCGCCCGGGTTACCTCCTGGAGGCCCGGGCCGGGCTCGTAGCGCAAATACTGTGTAGTCCCGTCCTCGGACCCCTGGAAGTAGACCTGACCGGCCTCGGTGAGGTGAAGATCACGGTAAAGGTTATGCCCGTAAACCTCTATGGAGCCCCGGGTCTCGCCATCGGGGTTCCAGACCACTAACCGTGAAGTATTCTCTTCCTCGGGGGAATAGCCGCCAGCGTAATTCATCCCCGCGGCCGCCCCGTTGTTGTTGACCGCCGTGGCCGCCGCGTAATTTCGACTGGGGTATTCGGAGAAGGGGAAGGCCCGTTCCAGGTCTCCAACCTGCCGGTCCCCATAATCGGTGTTGGGTTCCCACTTGAAAAGGTAGGTTCTTCCTCCCGCATCGGGGCTATTGCCAACGATTTTGGCATTGTCGTTCATCGCCCGGCCCCACCAGTAGTTGCTGATCGGGGTGACCTCATAGGTCGGCAGGGCCGCAACGGTGCTGGTAAGCGTCATCATGCCGGCACCAGCCAAACCGGCTAAAAGGGTCTTGCTTGGCATGGCTTGCCTCGTACGTCCCGCTAGGTGTACCAACGTAGGTGTCATGAACTCTGGGGCTTACGGGGCAACCGCCGTGCCAAGGTCCTAGAATGCTGTTTATAGGATATTCCTTTTTCCGGTCTCCGGACCTTCCCAAGCTTTTCCCCGGCCAGTGTTAAAAAATCTATGGACCGCTCCCTGTTTGCAAGCGGCACCTCCGGTTGGGGAAGGGACGGGTTGCGTTAATCTATCCGGCTTCGTGATGGGGCGCTATCGGCCCCGAGCCGTGATGGAGAGATTCGCGCCTGCGGATCCTGCATAAAGTCCCGGCTTCAAAGAGCCATTTTTTGAATCAGGGTTGCCGCAGGCCGATTCCCGTTTCCGCCATCCTCTGGGTCGCTTGCAATTGCTCGGGGTGATCGTTCCTATTTGCCGGTTTCAGCGCGTCTTGGCGGAAGGGTGCTGATCAGGCAGCCGCCGCTTCCGAGCGGAATTCCTCACCGCGGGTGAGTACCGCCCAGGCCACGCGGGTGAGCTTGTTGGCCAGCGCCACCGCCGCCTTGTTCGCATGGGTCCGCCCATCGAGCTGCCGGATCCACCGGCGCAACGCATCATTGTGTCTGTGCGCATGCCGGAGCAGGGCCCGGGCACCGTGAACCAGCAGGGTCCGCAGGTAGCGGTTGCCCCGCTTGCTGATGCCTAATAGCCGCGGCTTGCCGCCTGTCGTGAACTGCTGGGGGACCAAGCCCACCCAGGCCGAACAATCGCGGCCTTTTGCGAATTGGCTGCCGTCGCCCACTGCGGCCACGAAGGCAGTCGCGAGCATGGGACCGATGCCTGGTACCGTTAAAAGCCGGGCGGTTCGGGCATCCTGGCGGGCCAGCTGGTTCAACTGCTGGGTGGCCCGGGTTACCCGATCATCCAGTTCCTGCAGCTGGTGCCAGTGCTGGGCGATCAGGTCACGGGCCCCGTCTGGCAGGCCGTTTTCCGCGTCCTCCAGGATGGTCGGCAACGCTTTGCGCAGATTGGCCATCTTCTTGGGTACCGTGATGCCGAATTCCAGGAGCATGGCCCGCACGCGATTCGCCGTTTCGGTGCGCTGCTTGATCCAGCCCTGGCGCGACCGATGCAGGAATTGGATTTCCTGCTGGGTGGCATCCTTGACGGTCACCTCGGGCATGGTCGGCCGGGTCGCCGCCTCGGCAATCGCAGCGGCGTCCGCCTCGTCGTTTTTCTGGCCCTTGGTATAGGCCTGCACGAATTGGCCGGGGAGGATAACCGGCCGGTGGCCCATCGCCTCGGCCTTGCGGGCCACATGGTGTGAGCCCGCGCAGGCCTCCATGGCAACCTGGCACGGGGCCAACTTGGCCAGAAACCGAATCAAGCTCGTGCGGGTCAGTTTTTTCCGCTCCGCCAAGTGGCCGCTTTCATCCAGACCCACGACATGGATCGTGTTCTTGCCCAGGTCAATGCCAAGCGTTGCAATGCGCATGGAGCCGCTCCTCCGTGAATGAGTCCATCGCTTCGAGGGACGGACTCAGCCTAATAAAGGGGGAGCGGTCCATTCCATTAAAGCTCCACCCCCGGGACAGGACACGGTCAAGGGCCACACGAGCTCGGATGGGACATTGGCGAAGCTAGGAAAAGGCGGCCTCCGGGCCGCCTTTGTTGGCATTACGGGGTCATTACGGGTGCAAAAACCCACCGATCGCCACCCGGGTGGCGTCTCGCCCTACCCGCCGCTCATTCCAGCGGCTCCCCGGGGGCTTACCGGTGGTTCCGGTGGGCGATCTCCTTGTAGTTCTCCCCGGTCTCCAGGCTCCTTTCCAGGGTGGCCTCGTGCTTCACCCTCCCGTACCGGGCGGCGTCTCCCCCGGTGGCCGGGCGGGCCGGGCCGCTGGGCCGCTCGGCGGCGTTGAAGGCGTCGGGATCTTCCCTCTTGCGCCGCGGCTCCTTCTTTCGTTTTCTATCCGTCCGGCTGGGGGTTAGGGCCATTGCCGCCTCCCTCCCTTTGGCGTCGCTCGCTCGGCGGGTGATGGCGTGTCTCACCAGCTGCGAACTTGCCGGAAGCCATCCGGTGTGAGGCCTTTTCTGTTTCCGCTTCCCCGTACGCGCCATGCGCCCCCCTGCCGAACCTTCCGCCATCGATTCAGCGCATGACCAAAAGGGCCGCAATGATGCCCGCCAGGATCGCGGACACACCCTGCCAGAAGCGCTCCGGGCTGCGCTCGATCAGCGGCCGGCGGGTCTCGTTGAGGAATTCCTTGCGCGGGTGCCGCAGGTCGTAAGCGAGCTCGTCGACGTCGGCGTAGCGGCGCTCCGGGTTGGGATGGACCGCCTTGCGCAGGGTCGCGTCCATCCAGCCGGGGACGGCCCGGTTGTGGTTCCAGGCGGGGTCGTACTTGAGCTTGTTCTGGGCCGCCCGGGTGCGGGCGCTCGGTACACGGGTGCCGTAGGGCAGGGCGCCGGTGAGCATCTGGTACGCGGTCACGCCCAGGGAGAAGATGTCCGCGCGCGGGGTGCCGGCCGCGCCAAGGAAGTACTCCGGGGCCGAGTACTGCTCGGTGCCCAGCAGCCGCTCCCCGCCGGACCCCGCTCGGCCATCCACCAGCCCGGCTACCCGGGTTGCCCCGAGATCGATTATGTGTACGGTTCCGGCTTCGTCGATGAGGATGTTGTCGGGCCGGATGTCCTGATGGACCATCTCGTGGCGATGGAAGGCCCGCAGCCCGCGCGCCACCTGCTCCACGATGCCGCGCACCCGTTCCAGGCCGGGCTCGGGGTTGTCGCGCATCCACTGGGTGAGGGTCCGACCCTCGATGAGCTCTAGGACGATGTAGGTGAAGTTGCGGGCCCTATCGGGCAGGCACGGCCGGATCACGTGGGGGCTGTTCACGCGCCGCGCGATCCACTCCTCGGTCAGGAATTTCTCCAGCAGCACCGGGTCGTTCTTCAGCTCGGCGGCGGGGGTCTTGAGCGCAACGGTGATCCCGGACTCCAGGTCCCGCGCCCGGTAGACGTGGCTGCGGTGGCTGGCATGGATCTCGCGCAGAACCTGGAAGCCGTCGAGCTCGGTCCCGGGCTCCAGAGCGGGGGGGAAGGGGAGGTCGGCCCAGCGATGCCGGTTCTCCTCGAGCCCGGCCTCGGGCAGGTCGGTCACCCGGACGAGCTGCGCGGTCAGATTGTCGGTGCTGCCCTGCTCGTAGGCTGCGTTCACCAGCGCCTTGGCGGCGTCGTCGAGGTGGTCGCCGTGGCGGTTGATGGTGGCCGCCATGGCCGCCGGGGGCAGGTGCTCGTAGACGCCGTCGGTGGCCAGCAGAAAGACGTCGTCCCGTTCCAGCGGCAGCGATCGGTAGTCGACCTCCACCTGACGGTCCACCCCCAGGGCCCGGCCCAGGTAGCTCTGATTCGGGGACAGCCAGACGCGGTGGTCCTCGGTGACCTGCTCCAGGGTCCCGCCGCGGAGCCGATAGATGCGGGCGTCGCCCACGTGGAAGACGTGGGCGCTGGCGGATTTGAGCACCAGGGCGCTGAAGGTACAGACGTAACCCCGCTCGCGGTCGAAGGGATTGGCACCGTGACGGGTCAGCGAGTGCAGCCAGGCATTTGTGGCCATGATCACCCGCTGGGCGGACTGCTTCACGGACCAGGCCTCCGAGGTGCAGAAGTAGTCCTCCAGGAAAGCGCTGACCGCGGTCTCGCTGGCGATCCGGCCCACCTCGCTGGTGCTGATGCCGTCGGCGAGGGCGACGGCCACGCCTTTGCTGCCCCGCTGCGCCCCCTGGGGAAGGAAGGCCCCGTAGAAGTCCTGGTTCTCCGCCTTGCGCCCCGGGTGGGAGCTCTGCCCCACGGAGATCTCCAATCGCCCGCCCATGGGTCCCCCTGACTAGGTAGCCCGCCTTTGAGAGTCCGGGCCCGGCGCTTACTGGCCGGCCCGTTGCCGCCCCCCGGCTGCAACCGCCGTGCCCCTTTCAGGGCGCTCGTCGCCGGACGCCTGCCCGGCGCAGTGCCCCAATGTAGTGCCGGCAAGGCTCCTATGCACCGTTTTGGTGGGTGGACGGGGGGCGGCAGAGTCGCGGCCATGATCCCCGGCGGGGGTCCGGCCGAGGAGACGAGGCCCCATCACGGACCCATCGCGCCGCCATCGCGGGGCCCGCCCGGGGCCGTCCGGCGCAGGTTGGCACAGCCCGTGCTCTATCCCGGGCGAACCGGCCGGATGCAGTGGCTGGGCGTTGCCGGTGCACCCGGCGACCCCCCGCCTCTGGATGCCGGCGCGAAGCGGGCCACTTTTGGAGGCAAAATCATGTCTTATCTTAGTCCATCGGAGTTCGTGACGAAGCTCGTGGACCAGGGCGAGTCCAAGGTCTACATGAGCGAGCGCGATACCATCCTGCGTGGTTTCATGGCCGGTGCCACCCTGGCCCTGGCGGTGGTGTTCGCCGTCTCAATCGCGGTTAACACGGGCTCGTTCCTTGTGGGGGCCCTTCTCTTCCCGGTCGGCTTCTCCATGCTGTATCTCATGGGCTATGACCTGTTGACCGGCGTCTTCACGATCATCCCGATAGCATGGCTCGATGGCCGCCCGGGCGTGACATTGCCAAGAATGTTGAAGTCCTGGCTGCTCGTCGGTGTCGGGAACCTCGCCGGCTCCCTTTTTATCGCCTTTTTCGCCTTCCTGTATTTCACCGACGGCTTCAACGCCGAAGTCAACGCCATCGGTCAGCAGATAATGGCCGTCGGCGAGAAGCGCACCAGCATGTACGCCGATGCCGGGTTCTGGGGCCTGCTCCACCTGTTCATGCGCGGTATGTTCTGTAACTGGATGGTCTCGATGGGTGTGGTTGGGGCGGCCATCTCGACGACCGTGCCGGGCAAGGTCATCGGCATGTGGATGCCCATCATGGTCTTCTTCTACCTCGGCTTCGAGCACTCCGTGGTGAACATGTTCCTGTTCCCCATCGGGCTCATGATGGGCGCGGATTTCACCTTCTCCGAATATCTGTTCTGGAACGAGATCCCGACGGTGCTCGGCAACATCGCCGGCGGACTGGTCCTGGTTGGCCTGGTGCTCTACACGACCCATGTGCGTACCGGGCCCAAGAAGGAGTTCCCCGAGGTGGCGACGGCCAAGTAGGCCATCGCCGGGGCTGACCGCCAGACTCCTCCTTCAAGACCCCGTTCCATTGGCCCGGCCGAAAGGCCGGGCCAATTTTGATTGGAATGACACGGCCTTCCCGCGAGAGCTTCTTACGAAGCCTCTTCTCCAAATGCCCCCGGCTCCGAGCCCGTCCGAGCAAGGTCCCCCATTTTGTGAAAGGGCCATGTCCGTAGGGGTACCGGTGGTCGGTACGTATGTGCATGGGGTATCTGAGCTTGATACTAGGGGAAAGATGGACCGCTATCCCCAATCTACGGGGACCAACCGCAGGGGGAACGCAAGAGGTCTACCAGGTGGTTTTCAAAGACTTCGGACGCCAAAGGCTGACAAGCAGCGGTGGGCTCGATCGCCCCTACTGGATACGGACCCGCATGAAGGTCCTCCCGGCCATGCTTCAGCGCCCCAGCCTGGAAGCCAGGCCATTCAGGAAACCGAGTCCCGTTTTCATAATCGGTTCGGTACGGTCGGGAACTACATTACTACGTTCGGTGCTGAATTCCGGCGGGGAGCTGGCAATCCCTCCTGAATCCTTCGTCCTGCCGGAAGTCATTACCAAATTCAAGAATTATTGCTATCTCCCCTGGAGCGATTTGGTGAAGCTGATTATTGGTGAGTTTGTCTCCGATCCATTCTGGCATTCCGACTGGAATATGGATGTCTCCCCATGTTACGAGCGAATGATTGCTTTGCCGGAAAGTGAGAGGAGCCTGGCTTCCATAATAGAATCCATATATAAGGAATATTCATTACAGAATTACGGTGAAGAAAGAAGGTGGGGTGACAAAACGCCCTATAATTGCGTTGCATTGCCTTCCCTACTAAACACTTTTCCTGATGCGCAGTTTGTGCATATTGTTCGGGATGGTCGTGATGCCGTCTCTTCCGCCATAAGGGCGGGTATCTATGATGATATAGAAGAGGCTGCCCGGCGATGGGAGAAAGATGTAAGGGCATGTAGAGATCTGGGGTTGCAATTACCTGATGAGGCCTTCTTGGAAATAAAATACGAGCATTTTGTGACCTATCCGGATTCAAAGATAAAGGAATTGTGCAATTTTCTCGGGGTAACCTATAGTTATAAAATGCAAGAATATTATAAAAGTCCTGGCGATATTCGAGTATCTTATAGGGAAGCCCACAAGAATCTAAATAAGCCAATTTCGGGGAATTCTATAGGGAGCTGGAAAAGACGCTTGTCAAAGGGGCAGGTGCGTGCCCTGGAAAAGCTGGTAGGAAGTACCCTGCGGGAATTGGGATACTTTGAAAGTGAGCAGGCCGCTGAAAAATAGCCCCTAGTGGCCCTGTTTCTTCCTTGAAAGCCGAATAGCCTTAACAGAAAGCTAGAATCCGGAGCCCTTCATCGATCTATCAGGGCCCGCCCTGGGGTAAGGTCCGCCGATCCGGCCGTCAATCCGGCGTAGACCCGTTGGCGCTGACGTCGTCGATGGTGCTCCTGGCGAGGAATTGGCGGCCGACCACGCCCAAGTCGAAATCCAGACCATCCGTCGCGCCGTGGCAGCCCAGACCACTCGTGGATGGACCGGCAGCCGCCGGGCTCCCGGTCCCCTCCGGAAACTGGAGCCAGGCTCAGTTCCAGGTGTGCAGGGCCGGCTTCCAGTCGCCGTCCTCCTGACGGTGAAAGATACTTACCAGACGCCCGCCGTAGGTCTTCATGCCGCCACTGCCGTCCGGTCCCCGGGCCTGCCAGCGGGCGACCTGGTAGAGCGTGTCCCCACGGTCGCGCACTTCCACGATCTCGATGGAATGGTCCTCAAAGCCCTTGCCCAGGAGGTTTTCGAAGAAGCCTTCGATCTCCTGGCGGCCGCGTAGCGGCTCGGTGCCCGGCGGGATCACCAGGGCGTCGGCGGTATACAGATCGGCGAGCCCGGCGGCGTCACCCCGGTTGAAGGTGGCGTTCCAACGCTCGTTCGCCGAGCGGACAGTCTCTTCCGGGCCCGCACCCCACGCTGCGGATGCGGTGGTCAGCAGGGCGAAGCTGATGACTAGAAGGCGGGCGAAGCCGAGTTCCGGCGCGCGAAATGGCAGATTCATCATGGGTCTAATCCCTATCGATTGGAAGGTGCGGTATAGTAAGGATCCTAACTTTCCGGCAGGAAAGCGGGAACCCCTTCAGGGGGCAGTTTCCGCCCCCAGCATGGCGACGCGGGACTGGATGGCCTCCAGGTCCGCGACTAGGCGCTGGCGCTCCTCCGTTTCCAGGTCTGTGAACAGGGCGGCTACCCGCCGGTAGTAATCCGGCATTACGACGTCCATCAGCTCTTTTCCGGCAGAGGTCATGCGGACCTGGGTGGAGCGTCGGTCCCGGGGATCCGGAATGCGCTCCACCAGCTCTGCTCGCTCCAGGCTGTCCACAAGGCCCGTCATGGTGGCCCGGGTCACGCCCGCCTGCTCCGCGAGCTCCGAGGGCGCCGCGGTCAAATTACCCCGCCGCATCAGTAGTACCAGCACCCACCATCGGCCCTGCTGCAGATCGTGGCGGGCCAGGCAGGCATCCAGGCCGTCGAAAAGATCGCTGGCTACCCGCAGCAGGGTAAGGAAGCTCTCCACTGCCGAAATGTCCATGCCCGGATAGCGGCTGGCGAACTTTTGCAGCGTCTCGTATTTGGGAAGATCACGGAGCCATAGCATGGGTCCTAATTATACGGATCCTAACCAATTGGTCAAGCCCCATTCGATCATGATTTTCCGGGGCGCTCGGGTCTCGGGGCGGGATCGCCAGGCGGGGAAATTCCGGCTAGCCTACCCAAAAGGTGTATATAAAATATTTCTTTTTGCGGCGTGGATTGATAGGTTCCCGGGAAATACCCCCACTGCAGAAGAGGAGGCTGTCATGGCTTTGCCGATCAAATGCTTCGGGACCCTACTGGCCGCCGCCGTTCTGTCCGCCGGTACGGCACAGGCCGGCGATCCGTATGTGGCTGAGCTACAGCCGCTGAATGCCGACAAGCTGGGCCGCTCGGCCGAAGGTACCGCCACGCTCGAGGTGCGGGACGGCCGCCTGACCATCAGCGTTCAGGCAAGCGGCACGGCGCCCGGAACTATGCACCTGCAGCACTATCATGGCTTCACCACCGGCAAAGACGCCGGGTGCCCCGGCACCGATGCGGATACCAACGGCGACGGCTACGTCGATCTGCTGGAGACGGAGCCCATGGCGGGCACTACCCTCGTGCCCTTCCACGGCAGCCCGGCCAGCCTCAAGATCGCGACCCATTCCTATCCGACCGCGGACTCCGACGGCCGCATCAGGTACGAGCAAACGGTGGCCATGGACGAGCTGGAAAGCGCTCTGGAGCGGGAGCACGACGTATCGGATGTCGACTTCGACAAGCGGGTAGTCTTCCTGCATGGAACCGCGAAGTCGGCCTCGCTGCCGGATTCGGTCCGCTCCCTGCCCGGTGTGCCCGCCCAAGTCACCCTTCCCATCGCTTGCGGAGAGATCCGCCAGACCCGGTAGGGGATAAGACCCTTCAACCGGCGGATACGCGCCCTGGCCTTATGCCCTGTGGCATAAGGCCTTTTTAGTGCGCGTCGCATGCCTGCCCTCCCCCGCCTTGCTCTCCGTGGACCCGCCGATTACCCCCCGGCTACCGTAGCCCCTCACGCTCGCCATGATTCAGTTCCGGATTGCTAGACTAGTGAATTCCCTCGATTGTTGGGGGCAGTGCCCGGCAACGGGTACGGAAGGTCCGCCAGCGGACCGAGGAAGTCCGGGGCGCTGCGAGGAGGGTGTGCTTTATCCAGAAAAATGAATAGCTTGCTTGGTTGGGCCGGAGGTATTCTGTTTTCCCCGGGAGGGTCTTTGTGAGGGTAAATTTACATCCGCGAGGGCCCACCCGGTTTTTCCGGGGCATTGAACCGGGATTATCCCAAGCTGTCTCTAGTTTAGGCCTGTTCTGCCAGGGGCTGCGAAACGTGCTCCCGCATTGGGTCCTGTCGGGGTGCCCAGGCGCAGGAGGTGGTCCCGGACTACGAACCACTTTTTCCAGGGGAAAACCTTGAAATGAGTGAAGGAGCGTCTCAGGTAGCCCGAGCCCTTTCCCAGTATTCCTTCGAAGTGGGAGAAGCCGTTTCTCCGGAGGCCCTGCAAATCCGTCTGCGACAGCAAGCGGTGGTGGCGGAGCTCGGTGAAATGGCGCTGCGCGGGGCCTCCCTGCAAACCCTGTTCGAGGAGGCGGTTCAGGGGCTCAGGGAGGTCCTGGACGTGGATTATGCCAAGGTGCTGAAAAACCAGCCTGTTTCCGGGACGGCCCGGCTGGTGGCGGGAGTGGGGTGGGATTGGACGGCGGAAGGGATGGCGGTCTCCACGGGGCTGGACTCGCAGGCCGGGTACACCCTGGAATGCGACGGTCCGGTTATCGTAACGGATCTGGCCGAGGAAGCACGGTTCTCGGGCCCGTCTCTGCTCCTTGAGCACGGGGTGGTCAGCGGCATGAGCGTGGTCATCCGCGGTCCCGAGGAGGAGCCGTACGGGGTGCTGGGCGTGCATTCCCGTAGCCACCGTCTTTTCACGCAGTACGACGTGCATTTCCTGCAAGCGGTGGCCAATGTGCTCGCGACCAACATCCAGAAAGCGGCGTCCGAGGCCGCCCTTCGCCGAAGCGAAGAGACTTTCCGGGAAGCCTTCGAACAGGCGGGGGTGGGGATCGTCATTACGGACGTGGATGGACGCTTTCAGGAGGTGAATCCCGCTTTTGAGCAGCTTGTCGGTTACAGCCGCGCGGAGCTGGTGGACGGCGGCATGACCGTTTTCCAGGTCACCCACCCGGAGGATCGGATCCAGATCCAGGAGGAGGCCGCGCGGCTCAGCGCGGAAAAGATGGATTCGTACTCCCTGGAGAAACGGTACCGGCACAGGAACGGCAGCACGGTGTGGGCCCTGGTGACCGTGGCGCGGCTCCCGGAGAATCATAATTTCCCCATGCAGTTCGTGGGTATCGCCCAGGACATTACCCAGCGCCACGAGGCGGAGCAGGCCCTGGAGGACGCGGATCGGCACAAGGATGAATTCCTTTCCATGCTCGGCCACGAGCTGCGCAATCCCCTGACCCCGATTACCACCATGAGCCAGCATCTGGTGAACAATTGGGAGCGAACGGACCACCACCGCGTCCAGGAGGCGGTGTCGATCATCTATCAGCAGAGCACCCACTTGGCGCGCATGGTGGAGGATCTCCTGGATCTGAGTCGCATCAAGCGCGGCCGGCTCGCCCTGCAGATGGAACCGGCGCTGGATGCCCGAAAGGCTGTTCGGCAGGCGATGGATTCCATTGCGCCGCAGGTCGAGGAGAACCGCCATACCATGCGGGTGGAGCTTCCCGACCACCCCCTGCCGACCGCCGGCGATCCCACCCGGCTGACCCAGATCGTGGCCAATCTCCTCGGCAATGCCACCAAATTCACCCCGGCTGACGGAACCATCCAGGTACGCTGCGCCCGGGAAGGGAAGCAGGTGGTCATCGCGGTGAGCGATGACGGCAAGGGGATCCCGAAGGCCCGGCTCCGCACCCTGTTCCGGGACTTCGACCAGAAGGGCTTCCAGGACTCCGAACTGGGCGGCCTCGGGCTCGGACTTTCCCTCGTGCGCCGCCTGGTGGAGATGCACGGCGGGGAAATCGAGGCGGAAAGCCCGGGCGAGAACCAGGGCAGCATCTTCCGGGTGTACCTGCCGGCCTGCTAGGGCCGTCGTGCCTTTTTATTCGCGGGGGAGCCGTATCTGGAAGGTGGCTCCCGGCTCGTGAGTGTTGTTGCGGGCGTCCAGACGGCCCCCGTGCCCTTCGACGATGGAATAGGCGATCCACAGCCCCAGGCCCACGCCGTCTTCCTTGGTCGTGAAAAACGGCCGCACGATCACGTCCATGTCCATGGTCTCCGGCAGGCCGGGGCCCGCATCCACCACCGAGATCAGCACCTTGTCCTCCGTCGACCGGGTTTGGACGATGACCGGCGGCGGCGTGTCTGCAAGCCGCGCCCGGTTGGCTTCCTGGTCATTATGGATCGGGTTGTGGAGCACCTCCTGGATTTGCAGGCGGTCGGCAACGACGTTGGGTAAGGCTTCCTCCAGGTCGAGCCGGATGGCCACCTTGGCGTCGGAGGTGCCGCCCCGGAGGAAAGGCTGCAGGCGGCGCAGCAGACCGTTCACATCCAGGCGCCTGAAATCGGGGCCGTCGCCCTTCAGGAATTTCCGCACCTACACGAGCACCTCGCTGGCCTTCTGCGCCTCCTCGGTGATCCGGTCGAGTAGGTCCGCGAAGCGGGTGGAATCCAGGGAGCGCTGGGAGAGAAGCTGGTTCCCCGCCGCGGCGTAATTGTTCAGCGCCGCGAGCGGCTGGTTGAGCTGGTGGGTGAGCAGCGAGGTCAGTCCTTCCATGGAGATCAGCCGGCTCACGCTCTGGAGCTGTTGGGCGTACTGGCGTAGCCGTTCCTCGGTGGTCTTCTGGGTGGAAAGGTCGATCCCAACCAGGGAAAAGCGCTCCACGTTTCCGGGTGCGTCGTAGTGGGCAACCACGGTAACCAGGAACGGTACCTCCTGCCCCCTTTTATCCAGCAGGGCCGTCTCGCCCACCCAATACCCTTCCCGGGCCGCCGCGGGAAACGCCTCGTCCTGCATGAGCTGCCCGGCCCAATCGGGATGTATGCCCCGCACCGTGACATGCGGGGAAAGATCGCTTCCCAGAAGCTCCTTGGCGTACCGGTTGTGATAGAGGAAGTGGAGATTGCCGTCACAACGGCCCACCAAGCCGGGAAACGCCTCCAGGATTTCCGTTAGCTGGTCGACGGAGTGCTCGCTTTGCTTCAGTCGGGACAGATCGGTGATGAATACGACGGACAGGGAGGGCGCTCCCTGCTCGTCAAGGCACGTCGTTCCATTGGCAAGCACGGGTACCGGTTGGCCGTCGCCGCGGACGAAGCGCAGCTCATGGTAGCGGTTCGCTCCATTCCAGCGCTTTTGCACTTCGTGCCGGAAGGTCTCCCGATCCCTGGGGTCCAGCCAGCGGTTTGGATGGGAGCCCACCAGGGCCTCCCGCGAGCTGTCCAGCATCCGGCAGAGGGCCTCGTTGGCTTCCAGGATCTCCAGCGTGTGTATATCCGCCACCAGGAAGCCTTCGGAGGCATGCCGCAGGATATGCTCGACCAAGCGTCCCGTGCCGATGCCGAGAAAAGTGTCGGCGGTTGATTGCGGCGCTTCCTTCCGGGGCACCTCCCGCAGGCAGCAATGGATGCCCCGGGCCCCCTCCAGGCGGACGACCAGCCCCTGGGCGCGCAGGCATCGCCGAAAAGTCGTTCCAATAGCTCGGCGCCCTGCTCGAAGGAGCCGGGCATGGGCTTCCCTGGCATCTTCGCCCCTTTTCGGTATCCAGTAAGCGCTGCTTGCTCGAAGCTTCCTCAGTTTTCCCGGAGAATGCACCCATGGACGGCAGCGCGGAGCGTGCTGGACGGGAAGGTCCGGAAGGGAAAGGGTGGAACGGCCGCAAGGGAAAGGGGGGCACTTCCCCGTCCCTTGTATCGCCCTGGCTGGATTGGGCGGGCGATTGGACGGAAGAATGGCGCGGCTGGCCGTTGCTGTTCCCGGTCGGTACCAAGTGGCCGTCCCCGGGAGCCCGTCATGAATCTCCGGCGGGAGTAAGCTTGAAAAGTTACACTTTTGCGGGCGCAAAGTGGTTTTCAGAAAGAAACGCGCAATTCGTCAGGCTGGCATATCGGGCATGGTGCGCTCCCAGGCGTTCGGCAGGTATCGGTTGGGCATCCCCGGCTAGTAATGAAAGGGGATAGATGTTGCTCCATACGGGGTCCGGAGCCCCCTCTTCGAGTTATTTGCCTATGATCACTCGACGACTTCCGAGAACAAATAGGAATTATTCCGGGAAAGTAAGAAACGGTACGGAATGGGTAGGGATTTGCAAGATAAATACTTGATCGTGCGCAATTTTTAAAACATTACGCTGGGGGGTGCCGTCAGCGGTTTCGACCCGGTTTCGGTAAGGGAAAAGCGGCCAAGGGGTCTTCGGTGAGCGTGATGGAAATCGGTGCGGTTTGCCGAGGGGGTCGGCATAGGATGGAAACGCACCGGACTATTCAAATCGAGCCTTTGCTCGCCGTTTGCCGTACCGGCCCAAAAACGACAATAGTGCCTTTTGCTTATGCAATGTGCCCGAAGATGGAAGGCGGTGCCTGCCTTTGTAAAGATAGGCAGGAAGGTGCGATCTTGCCTTTATTTCCCGGTAATGGTTTGATCGGGACGGGGAATTGTCCGGATGAGCACGAGCGGCGGCTGTCACCCGAAAGGAGAAGGGGCCCATGCAGGATGCCGAATACGGATATGTAGGAAAAGGCCAGCGCATCCACATCGTGCGCACCGACAGCACAACCTATTGCGAGCGAACCATTTCCGAGCGGGTCGCGGATCCGGAGCAGGTTGACCCCGGGGAGCTCTGCAAGACGTGTCTGGCGCGCCGGGAAGAAGCGGAGGAGGCCGGTACCGGCAATGCGTCCGGGAACGCGGAGCAGCCCGCCGAGACTCGCAGGATACCGGAGCCCGAAGGGGCATCTGCCGCCTCGGAATCCGTGAACGAGCGCAGTGGGGAGGGTATGGGGATCCCCGGTCCCGAAGCCATTCCGCTGGAATCCGAAGAGCGGGGCGAGCGGGATCCCCTCCACCAGTGGGACCGGATGATGGCCCTCTGCGAGGAAAAGCTCGGCGGGCTGTGCGCCCCGATCCTCCTGGTGGGGCTTGTAGCCCTGGTGGTGCTCGGGGTCGAGATCGTGGACGAGGTGGGACTCTTCAACATCCTCCTGCTGGTGCTCCTCGCGGTGGGCGGAAGCTACGCCTATCTGCGCGCGACCGGGCAGAGCGAGAAGTGGGATCGGCTCAGGGACACCGCCAGGACCATCGGCACCGGGATACGGCAGCGGCTGAATCGGCTCTTGCCCTAGACCAGCGCCGCTTCCTGGACCGGCCCTACCAGAACCGGTAGCGGTAGCCGAGGGCGAAGAAGTCCACGTCGAAGGAGGAGGCGGCATTCCGTGTCAGGGTCGCATCCGAGTTGTTGGGGTCGGGAATGGAGGACTCGAAGGAAACCTTGTAGCTGTAACGCTGGTAGCGCAGGAAAAAGCCCCGGACGGCCAGCTCGGCGGAAAGTGCCGTGGCCTGATCGCTGGCCTCCGTGGAAGGGAAAGGGTCCGCGAAGTCGTAGCGTGCCTGGCGGGTGAGGATGTACGGGCCCACCATGACCCGCACGGGACCGAACCAGCGGATGGCACCCAGTCCCGCGAAGGGGGCGCGGTTGGTACCCCCCATCTCCAGGAACAGACCCCAGTCGTCGAAGCGGCCGGTGAACAGGAAGGAGCCGCCGTAGCTGGGACTTTGCTCGTCCACGGCGCTCCCGCAATCCCCCGAGCAGGAAGCGCTTTCCGCGATGCCGAAAACGCCCAGATGGGTCGCCGCGCCGGCCGGGCCGGAAAGGGCGAGCAGCCCCAGGGCCGGCAGGAATCTCCGCCAGAATGCTCCCGTCATGTTCCCCTCTTTTCCGTGGTCGCTCGGGCGGGGCTAATCCGGGAGCCCCGCCCGCTAGAATTGATACCCCGCCTGGTAAAAGGTGTAGCGCGCCTCCTCCGAGCCGGAGCTCCAGTGCTGGCGCGTGACCCCGAGGGTCAGGCCGGATCGGAACAGCACCTCCAGCCCATATTGGGTGATCCGGTGGGTGCGGTCGATGGCCCGGCTGGTCCCGGTGGAAAAGTCCTCGTTGCGGCGGGATTCCAGCGCTTCGTAGGAGAGAAACGGCGTCACGCGGAGGCTGTCCACGCGCACCGAGCTTTGCACGCCCACGACGTAGCCGTAGAGGGTTTCCCGCCCCTCCAGGCGCTCGCCGTATTCCACCCGGTACTCCCCGTAGCCCCCCTTGGGTCCGGCGAAGAAGATGGCGTTCCAGCCGGGGGCGAAGCGGTGCTGGACCTCCCCGGTAAGGTGCAGCATAGTTTGCCAAACGGTTAAGTCGTTGTCATCGGAGAAGATTCGGTCGGTACCCGAAAGATAATCGGCCTGCCCGCCCAGGTTGAAGGCCAGCCGGTCGGAGAGGGCTTGACGGCGGGACAGGCTGAGCGTGGCGCCGGTCAGGTCCGTCTCCTCGGAGCTGTAGCCGCGGAGCCCGCCGCTCACCCGGTACTGGACCTGACCGTCCCGGTAGACGGGGTGGCCGAGGGGCGGCGGGGCCAGAATGAACTGGGTGCCGTAGGAGAGGGCCGGACCGGAGGCGGCCAGACCGGCCAGGGACCAGAAGGCCCGGAATAGAGCGCGGCGCACGGGAATCTCCTTTCCGGAGCGGGAATGTTCGGGGAAAGGATAACAGGATCGGGCGCCGCGCCCGGCGGGTGACGCTGAATCCCCGGTCCAGCCCTCAGTGCCTGCCCGTCAATTGGGCGCGCTTTTCCTGCGCTCCGGGAATCTCCCTGGTGGGGCGCTCGAACCGGCCCTTCAGGGCATCGGTTCCCTCCTGCGGGTGGGCGAAGGCGACCAGATCCTTCCGGGCGGCGCGCCGCTCCTCGGTGCGCAGCCTCAGCTCCCGGTCCCGCAGCTCCTGCAGCCACGGCTGAAGCTCCCCGTCATGGTTGAAGGACCAGGCCAGCCGGGGCGCGCCGAAGGGCAGATCGTCCCCGGCCCGCCCGTCCACGCCGGTGTCCCACAGGTGCCAGGTCTTTCCATAGCTGTTGATCTGGCGCTTCATCAGCATCTTCTCGGCGGCCTGCGGAAGGCCCGGCGCGGCGAGCTGACCGGACAGGATCTCGCCGTTGTGCGGATGCCAATAGCCGCGCTCTTCTTCCGGCAGCTGCCGGAACAGCCGCTCGGAAATGATGTATTCCACCCCCACCAGGTTGGCGTCGGCGGTGTTGCCGTCGAAAAGCAGGCATTGGATGAAGTCCTCGTTAACCACTTTGCACCAGTGATGGGCGATCCACTGGTGCTCCGGATCCTCCTTCATGGGATGGAAGCCGGCCAGGTAGGTATCGAAGCCCCGCAGGGGCGGACGCCGTTGCAGGACCGCGGCCCCCGTCTCCAGCATCCAGGTGCGGGGTGCCTTGCTGTCGCCGCGGGGCCGGGTGGCGTTCCGGGTCCGGCCCGGCTGAAGCAGGAAATAGGCGGCCGCCGCGGAAAGGCCCACGGCCAGCCCCAGGGGGGAGGTGCGTAGTGCAGACATCCAGTTCAGCATGGTCTTCTCCTTCTGGAGCGGTCTATGCGCCACGATCCGGTCGCGCGGCCCGTGGAAGCTTCACGCTCACGGGCCGCGCTGCCGGGCCGGCGGAGGTCTCCCATGGGCCGGCTATCCGTTGTGCCGGTTGATGTAGTCCTTAACGAAGGCCTCCATCTCGGCGTTCTCGCATTCGAAGCCCATGGATTCGGCCTGCTCCACGGCCTCTTCGCCGGGCTGCCCCTGCTCGCTGGCGGCGTGCATCAGCGTGAAGGCCCCGGAGCGCTTGCCGGATTTGCAATGGATGAGCACGGGCTTGGGCATCCCCGATACCGCCTCCCGGAATTCGTCCACCTGCTCCTCATTGAGGGCTTCGGCGGAAACCGGAGAATGGAAATATTCCATGCCGTCCCGGAGTACCCGGTCCGCTTCTTCCTCGGGGCTCAGGTACTCCTTTTCCTCGCCCTCCTCCCGCAGGTTGGCCACGGAGCCGAAGCCTTGCTCCGCGAGCTCGTCGATCTCCGATGCATCGGGGACGGACATCCCGACAAAATAGTTCTCGTCCATCTTGATGGTTTGCATCATGGCGATGCTCCTTTCGCTTCCGGGCCCTGTTCGGACACGCATGCCCCGAGCATCCGGGCGGGTGGTGCTGGACCGGAAGGCCCTCTGGAAATGAGACGGAGGGGGCCTGACGGCTGTTCTGGCGTTCCGGCCTCTCCCCCATATCCTTGGGCGGTTATCCCCCCATCTCGGCGGTGGGGGTCCGCCCCACCTGCTCTTCCCGGGGTGCGGTCTGCAAGATCCGGCGGTAGGCGAAGACCTTCACCGCATCCAGGATGAACATCCAGACGATGGCGTAGCCCCAGATGACCCCCGCCCACATCCAGCCGACGGCCGGCATCAGAAAGCCGTAGACGGCGGCGAGTGTGCCGGCGATCTGGGTGAGCTCCAGGGCGGCGAACAGCACCAGGCTGGGGTGGGGGCGCTGCCAGAACCAGCTGGGCTGGCGGGTGAGGAAGAAGGTCAGGTGGCCGGCCACCAGGAGCTTGAGGAAGAGCAGGGTCTGAATGGTGGCGTGAGGTAAGCCCATGGGCCCCTGAAGGAACCAGAACAGCAGGAAGCTTTCCAGGACCCCCGGGAAGCCCAGAACCCCGGCAATGGCCAAAATCCGCTGCATCTGCCAGCGCACCGGCCGCTTCGGGGTGGCCGCGTTGTCCCAGGCCACGGCGATGATGGCGATATCGTTCAGGATCACCAGCAGGATGATCATGATCGGGGTGATGGGGAAGAAGTTGAATACCAGCACGGAGATGGAGAGGAACAACAGCAGGCGGATGGTTTCCGTGATACGGAAGGTAGCGTAGCTGGTCATGCGCTCGAAGATGCGCCGGGCCTCCTCCACGCCCTGCGTGATCACCCCCAGGGCGGGGGCGGTCAGTACCAGGTCGGCGGCGCTCCGGGCCGCATCCGTGGCCCCGCTCACCGTGATCCCCAGATCCGCCTGCCGCAGGGCCGGGGCATCGTTCACCCCGTCGCCGGTCATGCCGACGATGCGGTCCTCCGCCTGGAAATGGCGGATGATGTTGTATTTGTGCTCCGGCGTGACCTCCGCGAAGCCGTCGGCGCCCACCACCGCATCATGGATGGACCAGTCGATGCCCGCTTGGTCCTCGTGGCTGGAATTCCCCCGTTCGAACAGTTCGGTGGCCCGTTTCAGGTTCGTCCCCAGACCCACCTGGGCGGCGATCTGCCGGCCGATGGCCGGGTGATCCCCGGTTACCATGCGCAGATCGATGCCATGGGCCTTCGTGTCCCGCACCATCTCCGCCGCGTCGTCGCGCGGCGGGTCCAGGAGGGGCAGGATGCCCAGGTAGCGCCAGCCCTTTTCGCCGTCTCTGCGGGCCACGCCCAGGGCGCGGAAGCCCTCCTCGCCGAGCCGGTCCACCCGCTCGCGGACCTGGCGGGCGCGGTCCCCGGAGAGCCCCAGCCAGTCCAGAAGGACCTGGGGCTCTCCCTTGGTCACGGTGAAACGGTGCCCGTCCCTCTCCACATCGGCGTCGGAACGCTTCCGGGTGGGATCGAAAGGCCGGAATTCCACGATCCGGTACCGCTCCACCGCCGCGGGGTCTTCCAGGGCGCTCCAGATGGCCCGGTCGATGGGGTCCTCTTTGTCGTGATCCACGGTAAGGGCGGCGGCCAAAAGGATCTCATCGGGGTCTTCCGCCTCGATGGGGGCGGGCTCCTGGAGGGTCAGCTCGTTCCTGGTCAGGGTCCCGGTCTTGTCGGCGCAGAGCACCTGCAGGCCCGCCATCTCGTCCATGGCGGCGAGCCGGGAGACGATGGCCCGCATGCGGGCGAGCCGGTTGGCGCCGATGCTCATGGTAACGGACAGCACCGCCGGCATGGCCTGGGGTATGCCGGCAAGCACCAGGCCCAGGGCGAACAGCACCACGGCCCAGACGTCCATGCCCCGGATGAGGGAGAAGCTCACCACCAAACCCACCAGCACCAGCGAGGCTCCGATCAGGAAGTAGC
The DNA here is from genome assembly GCF_041821045.1 of Thiohalorhabdus sp. Cl-TMA. NCBI lineage: Bacteria > Pseudomonadati > Pseudomonadota > Gammaproteobacteria > Thiohalorhabdales > Thiohalorhabdaceae > Thiohalorhabdus > Thiohalorhabdus methylotrophus. Next base: position 380,320 of record NZ_JBGUAW010000002.1, read on the forward strand.
CGATCCGCATCACGGCCCGCTGGAAGTGCGAATGGCCGCCGGCCGCTTCCACCAGCTCCACGGTCCGGGCGAACTTCGTCTGGCCGCCCGTGGCCACCACCACCGCCCAGGCCCTGCCCTGATTGGCGGTGGTGCCCGAGTAGATCAAGTCTCCGCCCCCCTTGCCGACGGGTAGGGACTCCCCGGTCAGGGTGGACTCGTCGGCGCTCAGGGCCTGGTCTTCGAGCAGCTGGGCATCCGCGGGAATTACGTCGCCGATGCCCGCCCGGATGATGTCGCCGGGAACCAGCTCCCTGGCCTCAATGGCCGAATCGTGCCCGTCCCGCAGGACCCGGGCCCGCAAGGCGAGCTGCGCCTTGAGGGCGGAGATGGCCTGGCTGGCCTTGCGCTCGTGCCAGAAGCTGACGCCGCCGTTGATGGCGAGCAGAACCAGGATGACGACGAGCTCTTCCCAGCGCTGGGACACCGCCGCCAGCACGGCGGCCACCTCGATCATCAAGGGGATTGGGCCCCAGAAATAGGAAAGGAAACGGAGCAGCGGGTTTTCCTCTTCCTCTTGCAGGGTGTTGGGGCCCACCTGGTCGAGGCGGCGAGACGCCTCCTCGCTGGACAGGCCCTCCTCGGGGCTCGTGCCCAGCTCTTGAATGGTCTCCCGGGCTTCCTGTTCCCGGGCGTCATGGGCACTTATGGAAGAAATCCGCGACTGCGCTTCGGCCATCGGCGATACCTGCCGGAGGGGAAGGGACCGCTGGCGGGAGCGGGTACCTCAGGAGGTCACCCGCACCGCCTCCCGTACCATCTGGGCGGCATAGCCCCACTCGTTGTCGTACCAGCTCATGACCTTCACCAAGTTGCCGCCCACCACCTCGGTGAGCCCCAGCTCGACGATGGAGGCGCGCGGGTCCTGGACGATGTCCGAGGAGACCAGGCGCTGCTCCGTATAGCCGAGGATGCCCAGATAGCGCTCCGTGGCCGCCTCTTCGCGAAAGATGCCGTTGATTTCATCCACGGAGGTGTCCCGGCCGGTGACCAGGGTGATGTCGGAAATGGAGCCGATGGCCACCGGAACCCGCAGAGCGAGCCCGTTGAACAGGCCCTCCAGCTCCGTGATTACCTTGGTGATGGCATCGGCGGCGCCGGTGGAGGTGGGAATGGTGTTCAGGGTGCCGGCGCGGCCGCGCTCCGGCTTCTTGACGGGACCGTCCACCACCGACTGCCCCCCGGTCAGCGCATGGGTGGTGCTCATGACCGCCTTTTCCACGCCGATCCGCCGGGACAGGATCTCCACCACGGGGGCGATGCAGTTGGTGGTGCAGCTGGCGCAGGAGAACAGGTTGGCGTCCCCGGCGTGGTTGACTCCCGGTACCACGAAAGGCATGCCGCCGGATTTGCTGGGCGCGGAGAGGATGGCTTTCCCGGCCCCGGCCTGGGCGTGCTTCTCCAGTCCGGCGGCGTCGGTGAACACCCCGGTGCACTCGAAGGCCAGGTCCACGCCCAGGCTTGCCCAGGGCAGGTTGGCGGGGTCCCTTTCGCCGAAGACCTTGACCTCGTGGTCGTCGAGGACCAGCGAGCTGCCCCGGCTTTCCAGGACCTTGTGATAGCGCCCGTAGACGGAGTCGAACTGGAGGCGGTAGGCCAGCTGGTCGGGGCCGGAGCGGTCGTTCACGGCCACGAGGTCCAGGGCCGGCTCCTCCATGACCTGCTTGAGCGTGGCCCCGCCGATGCGCCCGATGCCGTTGATCGCAACCTTCGCCATGATTCGCTCCTTCCGCCTGGGCGTTCCGGCGGGCGTTGGTCCGCCCTCGTTTTCGGTATTTCCGCGGTGCGTCCGGGTCCGGAGCGGCAAGTCGCGCTCCGCGGGAGCTCCGGATCCGGTGGGTGAGCCCTCCGTTAAATGGTTCGGCACGGGGCACCGGGCGGCAATTGGCTTTCGCCCTACTGGCGTTGGGGAGAGCTTGGCGGGCGCGGAGTTGCCCGCGGGCGTCAAAACTGGGAGGTTCGAATACGGGATATCCGAGGAGGCCGGAATGCTGGTTATCGGGCATCGCGGCGTAAGGGAGCCGGGCTGCACGGAGAACACCCTGGAGGCTTTCCAGCGGGCGGCGGAGCAGGGCGTGGACGGCATCGAGACCGATGTCCGCCTTACCCGCGACGGCCGTCTGGTCCTCTTCCACGACCGACTCAGCGCCGCCGGGGTACCCGTGGCCGAGACCGATCACGGCCACCTGGAGGCGATGCAGGGCCACCATGTGCCCGAGCTCGCCGAGGCGCTGGGCCTCTGGCCGGACCTGCTGTGGGACCTGGAGATCAAGGACGCCGCGGTGTTTCCCGCCCTGCGGCGCGTGCTCCCCGGCCTGGGAGGCCGCCGCCCGCTTCTTACCTCCTTCCGGCACGATTTGCTGCATGCATACGACGGGACCCTGGGGGGATGCCCGGTGGGCCTGGTGATCGGTCACCGGCCGCTGTCGGTGGCCTCCCTGCTTTATGGTTGGCGGGAGAGCCCGAGGCCCGGCTGCTTCATCTGGAACGGGGAGTACCTGGACGGGACGCTTCTGGAAGAGGCCCGGACGGCGGGCATGGACAATTTCCTGTACAACCTACAGACACAGGCGGATGTGGAGCTGGCGCGCGCCCGGCGGTGCGCGGGGGTGATCCTGGACCGGCCCGGGGCGGTGCGCGAGGCGGGTCCGGAGGGCGGGAGCCCATGAAGGTGGGCGTGGTGGGCGGCGGCATCAACGGCCTGGCCACCGCCTGGGCGCTCCTGGGGGCCGGCCACGAGGTGGAGCTCTTCGAGCGCGACCGCCTGATGGGCGCCACCAGCAGCGCCTCCTCCAAGCTGCTGCACGGCGGACTTCGCTACCTGGAGCACGGCGAGCTGCGGCTGGTCCGGGAATCCCTGCGGGAACGGGCGTGGTGGCTGCGCACCGTACCCGAGCTGGCCCGCCCGCTGCTCCTGGCAGTGCCGCTCTACCGGAGCGCCTCGCGGCCGCGCTGGAAGCTGAAGGCGGGGCTGTGGCTGTACGACCGCCTGGCCGGGAAGGCGGGCATCGGCGCGCACCGATGGCGGTCCACCGCGGCGCTGACGGCGCTGATGCCCGGGCTCGCCGAGGACGGCCTGCGCGGCGGGTACACCTTCTACGACGGCCAGATGGACGACTACCGGCTGGGGCTCTGGGTGGCCGACCGGGTCCGGGAGCTGGGCGGGCGGCTCCACGAGCATGCGCCGGTGCGGCGGGTGAGCGAGCGGGGGACGCTCGTCCTCTCCGATACGGAGCGTGCCTATGACCGCGTGGTCAACGTGGCCGGACCCTGGGCGGAGCGGCTCGGCACCAACAGCGGTATCGAGGACGGCATCCATCTGGATCCGGTTCGCGGCAGCCACATCCTCCTCGATCGGCCCCAGGAGGCCGGGCTTCTGCTGGAGGCGCCGCAGGACGGCCGGCCCTTCTTCGTGCTCCCCTACCAGGGACGCACCCTGGTGGGCACCACCGAGGTGCGTCAGTCGCCGGATACCCCCGTGGTCTGCAGTCCCGAGGAGCGGGACTACCTGCTGGCGGCCTACAGCCACTACTTCCGCGACGACGCGGGCCGGGAAGACGTGGCGGAGACCTTCGCCGGGATCCGGCCCCTGATCGGGTCGGGGCCGGACATGAACCGCGTCAGCCGGGAATACCGGATCACGCGGCGCGGCCGCCTGATAACGGTCTACGGCGGGAAGTGGACCACCGCCCGCCGGCTGGGCCGGGAGGCGGCCCGGATCGCCGCCCGCTAGCGGGCGCTCCCCGCCAGGGTCCTCCCTCACCCCGGCCTTTCGCCCGCGGCATCATGCTAACAATGGCCCGAATGTTCCTTCGTTCGGGTAGCTTCCTTGCAGTCCGCCCGCCCATCCTTCCGTTCCCTGTTCCCCGGGGCGGCCCCGAGCCTGCTGGGCGCCGCCGCCGTAGTGGGCCTGTTGTACATCGGCAGCAACGTGCTGATCCCCATCGTGGTGGCGGCGCTCCTCAGCTCCCTGTTGGCGCCGGTGGCCGGCCAGCTCGAGCGGCTGCACCTGGGTCGCATCGGCAGCGCCCTCCTCATCGCGGTCTTTCTGGCGATCTTTGCCGCCTCGGTGGCGGGGGTGGTCTCCCGCCAGGTGGTGGTCCTGGCCGACGCGCTGCCCGACTACCGGTCGAATATCGTCCAGCGCATCGAGGGCATTCAGGCCCAGGGAAGCACGGTCCTCTCCCGGGCCCTGACGGCCTTCCGCAATATGCGGCGCGAGGTGACGGAGGAGGAGGGCCGGGGGGCGCCGGCCCGGGGACAGGGGAATGCCGAACCGGAGACGCGGGAGCCCATCCCCGTGCAGATCCGGGAGGAGCCCACCTCCGAGGTGCTGGGCATCATCCGCAACTACGGCAGCGCCCTCCTGCAGCCCATCGGCATGGCCGGGCTGGCCTTCATCTACCTGATCTTCTTCCTGGTCTATCGGGAGGATCTGCGGGAGCGGGTGATCCGGCTCGCCGGCATCAGCCAGATCAATGTCACTTCCGATGCCCTGGACGAGGCCAGCCGGAAGATCAGCCACTTCCTGCGGGCCCAGGTGATCATCAATGTCACCTACGGCATCCCCGTGGGTGTGGGCCTCTGGTTCCTGGGGGTGCCCAACGCCGCGCTGTGGGGCATCCTCGCCACGCTCCTGCGGTTCATTCCCTATCTCGGTCCCTGGGTCGGCGCGGGGCTGCCCGTGCTCCTGTCCCTGGCCGTGTTCGACGGCTGGATCCGGCCCCTGGAGGTGCTAGGCCTGTTCCTGGTCCTGGAACTGATTTCCAACAACATCGTGGAGCCCTGGCTGTACGGGGCGAGCACGGGGCTCTCCCCGGTGGCGGTGCTGTTCGCGGTGGTGTTCTGGAGTGCCCTCTGGGGCTTGGTGGGGCTGGTGGTGGCCATCCCCTTGACCGCCTGCCTGGTGGTGCTGGGGCGCTACGTACCGGCGCTCCAGTTCCTACCGGTCATGCTCGGACGGGAGCCGGCGCTACCGCCCTCGGCCGGGCTCTATTACCGGCTGTTCGCCGCGGATACGGAGACCGCCGCCCGGCTGCTCGCCGAGTACCGGGAGGAGCACGGCCTGGAGGCGACCCTGGATGAGGTGGTGCTCCCGGCCATGCGCCTGGTCCGGCAGCACCACAGTCAGGGAAGCCTGGACCGCCGGCGGATGGTGGAGATGGTGGAGATGGCCGAGCAGGCCATCGCGCCCCTGTTCCCGGGCGGCGCCTTTCCGGAGCCGTCCACGGAGTTCCCGCGGCCTCCGGACCTGATCTGCATTGCCGCCTACGACGAGATCGACGAGCTGCTCGCCAGGCTCCTGGCGGCCCTGCTGCGCGGGGAAGGAGCGCGGACGGCATACGTGCCCACTGGGATCCTGGCCGGCGAGCTGGCCTCCCGGATCCCCGGGACGCACCGCTCCGTGCTCTGCATCACCACCATCCATCCTCCGGATACCTACCGCGTCCGTTATCTGTGCAAGCGCATCCGGCACCGCCGGCCCGGATGGCCCCTCCTGGTGGGTGCCTGGGGCGCGGAGCGGGAAACGGGACGCGCCCTCCGGGAGGCGGGAGCCGATCAGATCGCCGGCTCCCTGGAAGCGTCCCGGCACTGGATCCAACGGAAGCTGGAGGAGATCGAGACCCTGGAATCCGGCCGGGCCCCCACCCCACGGATGGATTCTGAGCAAGGGTGAAGATACGGCATGCGGGAGCGGTAGCCGTTGGCCAAATTTCCGGCATGGGGGAAGCGTCGCTGTTATTTGACTGTGCGGTATTAGGGTTTTTGTTTTGTGTTCTTTTTTCTTTGGAAAATAAAATGACAGGAAGGGTTTATGTGTATAGTGCTTATCATGTAAAGATAATACAACATGTATGATTGTTTTACACTATTATTTGGCTGTTTAATTTTTAGAATGCTTGGTTGTTTTATTTTGTTCTGTAATAGTGTTTCTGAAATGTCCTACTCTGAAAATAAAATGCGGCAAGGGAGAAGCAATGGAGCGATCCCGGGAATTGCCCCAGATTCCGGATATTCTGGTACCAAAGCTGGAGGAATTGGGTGAGGGACGAGACGGCTGGCTGGAAGGGAGCCGCGGTGCGCACAGGGAGGCTTCGCAGGCCCTCGGGCCGCCGGTGCTGATGGGGGAGATGGAGCTGAGCGAGACGGAGGCCAGCGAGCTGAATCTGCTGTTTCACCGATACAAGGAGTGTCCCGTCTGCAAGGGCTACGGCCAGATCCGTCCGGCCATGCTCCTGTCGCCGCGGACCCTGCGATGGAATGCCGCCGACCGGGCGTATGTGGAGTTCAATATCCTGGGCGTGCTCGACAACTAGCAGGGGAGCGCCTCACGCCAGGTGCCGGCGCAGCTCGGCGATGTGCGCCGGTCCCACCTCGCAGCACCCCCCGACGATGCGGGCGCCCTGGCTGAGCCATTGGCGGGCGTGCCCGGCGTAGGCTTCCGGGTCCAGATCCTGGCGGGTGTCCGGAAGGGCCCGGCCGTCGTCGACGCCGCCGCGGATGGGCGTGAAGCCGTTGGCGTAGCCGCCGAAGGGACGCCCGGCCGAGTTGGCCAGCTCGGGCATGGCCGCGGCGATGCTCTCGGGGATGGAGCAGTTCACCAGCACCGCTTCAACGTCCAGGCCATCCAGACCCGCAATGGCTTCGGCGATGGTCTCGCCGCTGCGTAGCCGTCCGGATCCGTCGTCCGCCAGGGTCCAGGAGACCCATACGGGCTTGCCCGTGGATCCGGCGCCGCGCGCGGCGGCTTGCGCTTCCGTGGCGGTGGACATGGTCTCGCACAGGAACAGGTCCACATAACCGCACAATACCTCGGCCTGCTCCGCATACTGGGGGGCCAGTTCGTCCGCCGAACGGACCAGATCGGGCCGATAGCTGCCATGGAGGGGGGCCAGGGAGCCGGCGATGGCCACCGGTCGACCGCTGTCCTCGCGCGCCCGAACCGCCAGCTCACAGGCCTTTCGGTTCAGGTGCCAGAAAGTGGCACAATCCGGGATGCGCCGGCGGGTGGTGGCGTATGTGTTGGTGGTGACGACATCGGCTCCGGCGTCGATAAAGGCACGGTGGACGGCCATTACCGTATCCGGATGATCGAACAGCGCCTGCGCGGACCAGAGGCCGGTGGAGGCGTCCACCCCGCGGGCGATTAGCTCCTGACCCATCCCGCCGTCGAGCAGGAGCGCGGCTCCCGCTTCCAGGCGATTCCGAACGCTGCTGGCTTCCGGCTGCGGTTCCATATCCGGGACCCTCCGGGCGGTTATGCGCCTGCGGCCCGCCGTCCGTATCCCGGCGGAACGACCGGGTCCCGCTGCGGGAGCGCATGCCGGGTCAGGCGGTTCCCGCCTGAGTCTCTGGCGTCCGCGCGTCGTCCCCTTCCTCGTATAGGAGCTGACGCAGGGCGGTCAGGGCCTTGGGCGGTACTTCGCGGAAAACCGCCCGGGCGCGATTCTCCAGCACCTTGTCCACCTTGACAGGGATCCGGTGTCGCTCAACCCCTACAGGGGTCTCCCGGGTAAACTCCACCTCGTCGATGGAGTAGGGGGATACCGACCAGGCGCTGAGCCGGATCTGCATGGCGGATAGGCTCGCTTTCTCGGCCATGCACATGGCGAACGGCAGGCCTTCCACGTATATGGTAACCAGCATATCCAATTCGCGGGGCGGATAAAGACGTTGGTTCATGGCATTCTCCTGGGTATGGGGGTACCGCTCCCCGGTAGGGGCAAACCCCGTGCCTGAAATAAAAAATCTTTTATCTTCAGTTGGTTGGTGGCGCCCTGTCAGCGGGCGGCGCTTGCGGCGCGGACAAAGCGTCGCCGATCGCCGACGTGACCCGGGCCGGGCACGGGGCTGCCGGCCTGCGGAGCCCGGCGGCGGCCCGGGAAATGCCCATTTGTCAGGGGGGTGGGCAGGGTGATGCCTTGTGGCGACAGTCCCTCTCGCGCAACCATTTCAGGTCATTTGGAGCTGCCGAAGTCCGCCGGACGCGGACATCGCCGGAATCATGAGGAAGCCATGCGCATACGAATCCCCTGGCGCGGGGAGCGCGTAGAAGTGGAGCTCACCGACAGGCGGGGCCGGAAGCGCCGCCGGCGGGTACGCTCCGGACGGATTGTCCGGCTGGAGGCCAAGGGATATCGGGTGCGGCGCCTGGACCGGGTGAAGGTCCATGTCCTCGACGCCTTTCAGGGGCCGTCGGAGACCGAGTGGGAGGTGGGTCGCGACGTGACCCGGGACGTGGTGGAGCGATACCTGGATGCGGACACCGAAGCCCTGTATGCCGTTGTCCTCTATGAAGGGGCGGAGGTCCGTGACACCAAGATCACCAATCGGGCGAGGTGGCAGGAGCTTCGCTCGGCCATGGACAGGTGATGCGCCCGCGGGCGGACGCGGAATACGCCCCGGCGCGGCGCCTACATAACGCCGCCAGGGCCAGGGGATAGGCAAGGATGGCGGTTCAGGACCGTGGGGAGCGTTCGTGCCCCCATAAGGACTGCCCGTCGGGGAGCCGCCCGGAATGGCCGCGTCCGAAATGACGGGTGAATACCGTCCGGCCTGGTGGCTGCCCGGGGGCCATTTGCAGACCCTGTGGCCGGCCCTGCTGCGCCGGCCGCCGCGGGTGGCCGTGGCGCGCGAGCGCCTGGAGCTGGAGGACGGCGATTTCCTGGATCTGGACTGGTTGGCGGAGGCTCCCGCCGGTGGTCCGGTGGTGATCCTCGTTCACGGGCTGGAAGGCTCCCTGGAATCCCACTATCTGCCCGGCCTCATGCGCACGCTGGCCGACTGCGGCATGCGCCCGGTGCTCATGTACCACCGCGGCTGTAGCGGCGAGCCCAACCGCACCGACCGCCGCTACACCGGCGGGGACACCGGCGACCTGGCTTGGGTGGCGGAGATCCTGCGCACCCGCGAGCCCGACATGCCCCTGACCGCGGTGGGCTTCTCCCTGGGCGGCAATCTCCTGCTCAAATGGCTCGGGGAGACGGGGGCCGACAACCCCCTGGCCGCCGCGGCGGCGGTCTCGCCGCCCTTCCGGCTGGACCGGGCGGCGGACCGGCTGGAGCATGGCCTGTCGCGGCTCTACCAGGAGCACCTCTTGCGGGCCCTCCGGGCGTCCGTGACGGCCAAGTACGCCCATCGACCGCAGGCCTGTCCGGTGCCCCTGGACCGGGTGCGCTCCGCGTCCAGCTTCCGCGCCTTCGATGACGCCTTCACCGCGCCGGTGCACGGTTACGCCGGGGTGGACGACTACTATGCCCGCGGCAGCTGCCGCCCCTACCTCCGGGGCATCGCCGTTCCCACCCTCGTCCTCCACGCCCTGGACGATCCCTTCACCACGCCCGATGCCGTTCCCGCCCCCGGGGAGCTATCCGGGCACGTGCAACTGGAGCTCCACCGACACGGCGGCCACGTGGGCTTCGTGATCGGGAACCTCCCCGGGAGGCCGCGCTACTGGATCGAGGAGCGCGTGCCCGCCTTCCTTTGCAATACGGTTACCACCCCCGAAACCCCCGCCCGGGGAGTCGTCAGCCCCGACCGCACCCTGTCTTCATAAAACTGTAACGCCTGTCCGTGAAGGTATGTGGTCTGCGGGCCGTCCTTGGCGCTGTCCCCGGGCGGCCGCGGAATCCCCCGCAAGCCACAGATCCCAACCGGAGAGTCAAGGATGGCGATCCGCAGTTTCCCGGTCCGGCTCCTGGGGGGGCAGCTGCTGTGCCTCCTCCTCATGCAGCCGGCCTCGGCCGCCGGTGAATCCCTGGACCGGCTGGCCGAGAAGCTCGTCAACCTCCGCGGCGAGGTGGAGGAGCTGAACAGCCGGCTGGACAGCCTTCGCGACCAGCACAAGAACGAAATGGCCTCCCTGAGCCGGCGCAAGTCGGACCTCCAGAGCCGGATCCAGCAGCGGCAGGTCCAGGTGGACGAGCTGCGGACGAACCTGCGCGAGATCCGGGAGGAGGCGCAGAAGGCCGGCGTGGAGGCGGAGGCCCTCGAGCCCAAGGTGGCCGACGCCATCGTGACCCTGAAGACCCGGGTGCGCCGGGGACTGCCCTTCAAGGTGGCGGAGCGGGTCGGCGAGCTGGAGGACATCCGCAAGCAGATGGCCACCGGTGTCCTGACTCCCCACAAGGCCGCAAAGCGCCTCTGGACCTTCTACGAGGATGAGATCCGCCTCGCCGAGGAGAACGGCATCTACCAGCAGACGGTCACCGTGAACGGCGAGGAGAAGCTCGCCGACGTGGCCCGGGTGGGCATGGTGATGCTGTTCTTCCGTACCCCGGCCAGCCAATACGGACGGGCGGTGCGCTCGGATGGCGGCTGGACCTATCGCGTTTACCGACGGGATGCCGCGCGCGAGCAGGTGAAGAACCTGTTCGCTTCCTTCCGCAAGCAGGTCCGGACCGGCTATTTCACCATCCCCAATGCGCTGACCGGCACGGAGGACCAATAGATGCGCGCAGCAGGAAAGTGGTTGGGCTTCGCTCTCGCCGCGGCACTGCTCGTTGCTGTGCCGAGCATCCCGCCGGCCCAGGCGCAGACGTCGGGCGGTGGGCCGGAAGGTGCCGGCAAGGGCGGTGGTGCCCCGGATCCGGATCCCGCCATGGGCCGGGAAGCGCTGGAAAAGGCGTACAAGCGGGAGTTCGCCTTCCTGGAAGCCCAGAAGCGCTCCCTTCAGGAGCGCCTCGCGCAATTCCAGGACCGCGCGGCGGGCGAAAAGCAGGCGCTGGAGCAAGAGGTCCAGCGGCTCAAGGACGAGGCGGTGCGCCTCAAGACCCGCATGGAAACGCTGCGGGAGCAGGTGAAGACCGCCGAGGAGCAGCTCCAGTCCAACAAGAACAGCCGGCAGATCCTGGAGGCCACGTTCACCCAGGCGGGCGTGACCCTCAAGGATTTCGGCTTTCCCGTGGGCAAGGGCAGCGAATTCCGCCAGCTCGATGACGAGCGGAGGAAGGTGGAGCGGCTGTTCTCCATGGGCAATGCGGTGCTGGATCGGACCAGCGGTATCCGGCGCGAGTCCGGCAGCTTCTTCCTGGCCGACGGCACCAAGGTGGACGGCACCCTTCTCAAGGTGGGCCGGGTGGCGTCCTACGGCCTTAGCGACGAGGCCTCCGGCGCCCTGGCGCCCGCCGGCGGCGGTGCCCTGAAGCTCTGGAAGAAGCCCGCCGCCGGCGTCGCCGAAGGGCTCGCCAACGGCGATGCGCCCGAGCAGCTGAAGATCTTCCTGTACGAATCCCTCGACCAGGAAGTGGCCACGCCGGATTCGGACACGGTGCTGAGCACCATCCGCAAGGGCGGAGCCATCGGCTGGATCATAGTCGCCATGGGCGCCTTCGCCGGGCTGCTGGCCCTGCTGCGCGCCGGCTTCCTGCAGTGGGCCAGCGCTTCCACCGGCCGCATCATCGACCGCGTGGGCGCCCTGGTGAGCCGGGGCGAGGTGGAGGAGGCCCAGGCGCTCTGCGAGCGCAAGCGCGGCGCCGCCTGGAAGGTGGTGGGCGCCGCCGTGCGCAACCTCAACCGCGACCGCGAGCACCTGGAAGACATCATCTCCGAGTCCATCCTGCGCGAGAGCACACGCCTGGACCGCTTCGGCCCCCTGATCCTGGTGATCGCCGCGGTGGCGCCGCTGCTCGGCCTGCTCGGCACGGTCACCGGCATGATCTCCACCTTCGAGGTCATCACCGAGCACGGCACCGGCGATCCCAAGCTGCTCTCCGGCGGCATCTCCGTGGCCCTGGTCACCACCGAGCTGGGGCTCATCGTGGCGGTGCCCACCCTGCTCGCCGGGAACCTCCTGTCCGGCTGGGCGGAGCGCATCAAGAACGACATGGAGAAGACCGCCCTGCGCATCACCAACCTGTACGCGGGCCGTGCGTGATGGGGTACGGGGCGCTCGCCGACCTGGTCCAGCTCCTCCTGGAGCAGGTGGGCGTGACCGAGCAAGGGGCGGAGCGGATCGCCGGTGATTTCGCCGGCTATTTCGCCGCCGGCGGCTTCGTCATGCCGCCGCTGGTGCTGGCGGCGGTGCTCCTGTGGTTCGCCATCGGCTACCGGGTGGCCGCCCTGCGCATGGGCACCACCCGCGATGTGCAGGACCTCCTGGAGCGTTACGCCGGCCACCCGCCGGCGCGCACCCGGGGCATCGTCGACGATGCGGCGGTGCGCGGCCTGGCCCTGGCCCGGGAGGGCCACGCCCACCTGCGGCGCTGGCTGGACGACGAGTTCATGGCCTACGAGGCGGAGCTGAAGAAGTTCTCCCGGCTCACCGTAACCCTCGTGGAGGTGGCGCCGATCATGGGCCTGCTCGGCACCGTGGTGGGCATGATCGAGACCTTCGATTCCCTCCGGGACATGGCGTTGTTCACCCAGTCCGGCGGTATCGCCGGGGGCATCTCCCAGGCCCTGTTCACCACCCAGATGGGGCTGGTGGTCGCCATCCCCGGGCTCATCATGCACGGCCTGCTGCGCAAGAAGCAGCAGGCCATCCGTATGGAGCTGGCCCGCATCAAGGACCTGCTCTGCACCGAGCCGGCGGGCTTCTTCCTGCCGCGGGCGGAGACGGCCCCGGATCAGACCGCACCACAAAGGCAGGCTGACGGATGAAATACCGCTACCGGAACGCGGGCGAAGAGAGCGACAAGATCGATATCCACCCCCTGATCGACGTGGTGTTCATCCTGCTGATCTTCTTCATGGTGTCCACCACCTTCGTCAAGGACATGAACCTGGATATCGACCGGCCCAAGGCCTCCAGTGCCAGCCAGGCCGACAGCAATACCATCCGGGTCTACATCGACGGCAACGGCAATACCTTCCTGGACGGGCAGCCGGTGCGCACCTGGGTCATCCAGAGCCGGCTGCGGGACATGCTGCAGGTGAGCTCCTCCAAGAATGTCCTGGTGGTCACCGACGACAAGGTGCCCGCCGGCAAGCTGGTGCAGGTGGTGGACCAGGCCAAGCTGGCCGGGGCCGAGGACGTGGGTGTCTCCACCCAGGCAAGCGGCAGCTAGGACCGCCCCAATGGCCCACACCCATCCCCTGCGCAACTATGCCTCCGCGACGGGCTTCATGGTCCTGGGCACGGCCCTGGTATTGGGCACGGTGCTCCTGATCAACGCCTACAACAAGGGTCCGGATAAGAAGGAAGTGGAGGACACCGCCCGCTTCAACGTGGCTCCGCCGGAGCCTCCGAAGCAGGAGCAGGTGGAGCCCGAGCCCGAACCGGAGCAGGAGCCCCAGGCCAATAATCCGCCGCCCTCGCCGCTGCAGGGCCTGGGTACCTCGGTGGGCGCTGGCAGCTTCGAGATCGCCACCCCCGATTTCGGCGGTAACGCCGGCGGCCTCGACGACTCCCTGCTCGGCGACACCCGCGACGTGGTCATGACCGACGACTCCGTGGACGTGCCGCCCAAGGCGGTGGAGCGCGCCGCCATGCAGTATCCCGCCGCGGCCCGCCAGAAGGGCATTACCGGGTTCGTGACGGTGAACCTGCTCGTCAACGCCGAGGGCCGGGTGGAGAAGGTGAAAGTGCTCGATTCCAAGCCGGGCGGCGTCTTCGAGGAGGCCGCGGTGGAGGCGGTGCGGGCATGGCGCTTCGAGCCGGCCAAGTACGAGGGCGAGGCCGTGAAGGTCTGGGCCAAGCAGAAGATCCGCTTCAACCTCAGCTGACCGCTCCGAGGAACGCACTCCATGCCGATCCCCGAATCATACGCCGCCCGCCTCCTGGCCCTCGGCCTGCTCGTCCTGCCCGTGGGTGGGATGGCGGCGGACGAGGAAGCGGAGAAGCAGAAGGGCGAGGAAGTGGACTACGTCAGCCTGGGCGCCCGCCTGCTCAAGGACGGGCACCTGGGCCGCGCGGAGTCCGCCCTGAAAAAGGCCGATCCGGCCGCCGAGGAGGTGGACGCCGCCCGGCTGTACACCCTCTGGGGGCTGGTGGACCTGAAGCGCGGCGAGAACGCCTCCGCCCGGGATCACCTGCGCCGGGCCATCGACGCGGGCCAGACCGGGAAGACGGTTTACCTCTACCTGGCCCAGGCCCATTACCGCCTGCAGGAGTACCGGCCCACCATCGACGCCATCGAGCGCGCCGGACTGGGCGAGCAGGACAACCCCAATCTCTACGCCATCCTGGCCCGATCCCACTGGGAGCTGGAGAACGGGGCCGAGGCCTGGGCCGCCCTGGATGCGGGCCAGAAGCGCTATCCGGAGCACACCGCCTTCCTGCGCCAGAAGATCTTCTACCTGATCGAGCTGGAGCTCTACCAGAAGGCGGCCCGGCTCGGGGAGGAATACCTGGCCGGGGCGCGGGCCACGGTGGCGGACTATCTGGCCATCGGCCGGGCCATGCGCCGCAGCGGCCAGCTCGAGCAGGCGCGTGACTTCCTGGAGGCCGCCCGGCTGCAGTACCCCGGTGATCCGCGCCTCGGCATGGAGCTGGCCCAGGTCTACCTGAAGCTGGACCAGACCCTCACCGCCGCCCAGATCTACGAACAGGCCGCCTTCCGCGACCCCGAGCTGCTGACGGAAGCCGCGGAGCTGTACCGGCGCAGCGGCAAGCTCTATCGCGCCCTGAACCTCAATGCCCAGGTGGCCGATTCCGGGAAGAAGCTGAAGCAGCGCCTGGCTATTCTCCTGGAGACCGAGCGCTATGCCATGGCCGCCGCCATGCGGGACGACCTCCTGCGGGCGGGGCTGCTGGAGAACGAGGACATCCGCTACGCGCTCGCCTATGCCCGGTTCAAGAACGGCGAGTTCGAGAAGGCCGAGGCCCAGCTCTCCCGGCTGACCCGCTCGGACCTGTTCCGCAAGGCCACCAAGCTGCGCAAGGCCATGGCCGATTGCCGGGACGCCGCCTGGAAGTGCTACTAGCCGCGGCCACGGGAATCCGCTCCGCCAATCCGCCCAGGATTCGAACGAAAATGGACCGCACCAAGACCAGTTTCATGAAAAAGCTCGGGCTGCTCCTCCTCCTATCCGTCTTCGCGGTACCGCAAGTCCGGGCGCAGGAGGAGCCGGCGCCGGCGGATCTGTCCATGTTCGTCTTCGACGACGAGCTCCCCCTGAGCGACGTCACCATCAAGGTGGACGGCCGCCCCCAGGCGGTGACCAACGACAACGGCGCGGCCTGGCTGCTGATCGGCTCCGGGAAGCGGAAGCTGACGCTGGAGAAGCCGGGGCGGGCCAGCACCGAAATCCGCCTGAAGGTGGGCCGGGGAGAGAACCTCCGCGTCATCACCACGCTAAAGCCGGAAGGCGGCAAGCCGGAGGTGGACATCCAGTCCTCCGGGCCGAGGGAATCCTTCCTGGCGGTGGGTGGCGAACAGGGCAAGGACGGCGGTCCCACGGGCACGCTCCAGGGGCGGGTGGTTTCCGCCGAGGACGGCGGCCCGGTATCCGGGGCCCGGGTGTTCATCAGCGGCACGCCCGTGGACATGCAGACCGACAAGGAGGGCCGCTTCCGCACCAAGCTGCCGGAGGGCACCTACTCCCTGTCCGTGATCCACGGCGACTACAGCACCCAGACGAAGGACGGCATCAAGGTCGGGGCCGACAAGACCGCCAAGGCTAGCGTCGAGCTCACCCCGGCCGGCCTGGAGCTGCAGGACTTCGTGGTGACGGTGCCGTATATCGAGGGTTCGGTGGCCTCCACGCTTTCCCAGCAGGAGGAAGCCTCGGGGGTTACCGAGGTCTTGGGGGCGGACCAGATGTCCCGTGCGGGCGATTCCGACGCCGCCGACGCCTTGGCCCGGGTTACGGGTCTGACCATCGAAGACGGCAAATACGTCGTTATTCGCGGCCAGCCGGCCCGCTACACCGCCACTGTGCTGAATGGCTCCCCCCTGCCGAGTCCCGACCCCATGCGACGTATCGTTCCTCTCGATCTCTTTCCCACAGGGGTATTGAGCGCCATTGAGGTCCAGAAGAGCTATACGTCGGACCAGCCCGGAACCTTCGGGGCGGGACTGATCGACCTCAGGACCCGGGGCCTGCCCGAGTCGGGATTCGGCGAGATAGAAATCGGTGCCGGCCTCAACACACAAAGCTTCGGTGAAAAAGGGCTTACGTACGAAGGAGGCGGGAGCGACTGGCGGGGCGTGGATGACGGCAGTCGCTCGGGTCCTTCCGGGGATACCACAAGCCCCGTACCCGGCGATTTCGGCAACGACGAGCACGTCGTGCAGCGGGAAAGCCTCGGTCCCGACCGCTCACTGGCGGTGGCGGGGGGGGGGCGGATTGACACCCCGGTGGGCAAATATGGGGCGGTTGCCTCCTTTAGCTACGACCAGAAGTGGCGCCATCGCAAGGAATACCGGACTATCTACAGTCTCGGAGGCGGCGAGCTTCAAAAGAATGAGGAGTACACCCTCGAGCGGACCGACAGGGAAGTGGGTGTTGGGGGCATGCTTACCCTGGGCGGCGAATGGGGCGAGGACCAGAGCATCACCAGCAATACCTTCCTGATGCGCAAGACCCGGGATCGTACCCAGATAGCCGATGGGGAGCTTACCGCCGAGTACCAGAGGAGCCAGGAATACCGGTTGGCGTTCAACCGGCGTGCGCTGTTGCTGCAGCAGCTCATCGGGCAGCACAAGCTGCCATTGGGGCTGGGTCTCGACTGGCGTTTCCTGACCGGCGAGGCCGAGCGCGAGCTACCGGATCGCCGAACCTATACCTACAACTTCCTGGGGGACGAGTCCTACCTGCGCTCCGATATCGGCATGGAGCGCAAGTTCAACACGGTGAAGGACGATGTCGGAGCCTACAGTGCCGACCTGACCGTACCTCTGGGTGAGGCCGGCTGGCTCAGCGAGGCCGA
This sequence comes from Thiohalorhabdus sp. Cl-TMA, assembly GCF_041821045.1. Classification (NCBI taxonomy): domain Bacteria; kingdom Pseudomonadati; phylum Pseudomonadota; class Gammaproteobacteria; order Thiohalorhabdales; family Thiohalorhabdaceae; genus Thiohalorhabdus; species Thiohalorhabdus methylotrophus. Next base: position 397,172 of record NZ_JBGUAW010000002.1, read on the forward strand.
GGCCAAGCTCGGCATTTCCAATTCGAGCAAGGACCGGGAAAGCGATACCGCAACCTTCAGCTTTCTGCCCGACGACGAAGCCGGCGTCGACCTGACGCGGGATCCGAATGCGCTGTTCGATCCTGAAGGATACGGCGATGCCTTCGAGATCCGGAACGATACCAGCCCCGGTGACAGCTACACCGGCTCGGTCGATGTCAGCAGCCGGTACGCCATGATCAACCTGGAGCTGATGAAGGCCCTGAAGCTGAATCTCGGGGTTCGCCAGGAACAGGTCGACATGGAGGTGGCCCCCGAAGGCGACAATCCGTCCTCCGGGTTCAAGGAGACGCGCACCCTGCCCGGTGCCACCGCCACCTGGAAGATCCGCGAGGACATGAATCTGAGGTTCGCCTTCTCGGAAACCTATTCCCTGCCCATGCTCACGGAGATCGCCCCTATCGTTTATTCCGATCCCGATACCGGCGAGCCCTTCCAGGGCAATCCGGATCTGGAGCCGGTGGATATCCGCGCCTTCGATATCCGCTGGGAGTGGTACCCCAGCAATGCCGAGATGCTGACGCTGGCTTGGTTCCGGAAGGCTTACGAGAACCCGATCGAGCGCAGCTTCGCCGACCTGGCGGGCGGGGATCGCACCCTCAATCAGATGCGCAACTTCGATCAGGCCGAGGTGAACGGTTTCGAGCTGGGGGCCCGGATCGATCTGGCCGAGCGGCTGTGGGGCCCGGAAGGACTCTATGCCCAGGCCAACGCCGCCTTCGTGGATTCCAACGTCAGCGTCGAGGACGCCGGTCTGGCCACCAACGACAGCCGTCCCCTGCAAGGCCAGGCCCCCTGGATCTACAACCTCCAGGCGGGGTATGCCGGCGATATCTGGGATCTGACGCTCTCCTACAACATGGTGGGCGAGCGGCTGTACCAGGCGGGTATCCAGGGCTTGCCGGATGTGTATCTGCAGCCGGTGGCGTATCTGGATCTGTCCTCCCGCTTACAGTTTGGCGAGCATTGGTTCCTGCAGTTCAAGGCCGGCAACCTGCTCGACCCGACCATCGAGTACACGCAGGGGGGGCGTGGGTACCGGACGTACCAAAAGGGCAGGGACTTCAGTCTCTCCCTGAAGTGGCGCTACTGAGCTCCGCTGTCATTTTTCTGCAATTCTGGCGACACATGTCTGTAACCCGCCAAGCCTAGGATGTGGATCTGTGTTCCAGCCGATTTTTGCAACCACAAAGGAGCCTAGGCCATGGAACGGAACAAGGCACTGGCGGCCACGATCAGTCTACTGGCCGCTACCGGGCTGACCGCCTGCGGCGGTGGCGGCGGTGGCGGTGGCGGTAACGGCGATGACAGCGCCACCTCCTTCCAAAAGCAGTTCTCGGAGAGCGATTCCTATGACGTGATCGAGAACCCCTCCAGCTTTAATCTCAAGTCTACCACCCTGGCCGTGACGAATCCGGATGGCAGCAACATCGACGGCAGCCTGGCTGCCGGTATGGACGACACCGATTATTACGGCGCCGTGGATCCGGATGCCATCAACGACCCGGATAATGATGCCGATGCCACCAACAACGCCTGGTGGCAGGGCTGGACCTACCGCAACGGCAGCGTGGACGGCAATTTTCCCGGAAGCTCGAATTTCCATCCGCTTGAGGATGAAATCAAGAATTCCATGAGCCCGGATACGAATGATGGGTCCTGCCCTAAAGGTACCCACAAAGGTACTACCTCGGCGTTTGGGGATAGCTACGACGTGTGCGCCCTGGCGGATGGAGATATCACCGGTAGCACCGCCACCCTCAACAACGAGCACATTTGGCTCCTCACCGAGACCGTTAACATCGGCGACGGCGGGGATCAGAACAACTCGGCCGGCACCGGCGACGTTGTGCTGACCATCGAACCGGGCACCATGGTCATGGGCGCCTCCAGCGGCACTGTTGACGACGTGGCCCTGGTCATCACCCGCGGCTCCCAGATCAAGGTGCAGGGAACCAAGGAGCAGCCCGTAATCATGGGTGCGGTGGACTTCGACGGCACCACTATTACGGGCGACGTCACCGACTTGACCGACCGCGGTGAATGGGGCGGCCTGGTGGTGGACGGCCTGGCCACGGTGAACTCCGCCGCCACCCCCGGAAACGCGCCCGGCAACGGCGGCAGCGTCGCCAGTGAGGCAGTGCCCGATGGCAAGGACCGCTACTTTGGCGGCGGCACCGACAACGACAACAGCGGCGAGATCCGGTACCTGATCATCGCCGAGTCGGGCTATGCCTTTCGCGAGGACCAGGAGGTCCAGGGGCTCACCCTCGAGGGCGTGGGCAGCGGCACCACCGCCACTGACGGCGGTCCGTTCGTCGACTACCTGCAGGTGCTCGGGTCCGAGGACGACGGCGTCGAGTGGTTCGGCGGCACTGCCGGGATGAACCACGTGGTCATCAACGGCCAGGACGATGACGGCCTGGACCAGGACCTCGGTTGGCAGGGCAAGGTTCAGTACGCCCTGATCCTCATGGGCGCCGATAACGGCAACCGCGCTATGGAAACCGACGGTAACGGTGACGACTTCGACGCAAAGCCGTACACCGCGCCGACCATTGCCAACCTCACCGTGATCGGCAATTCCGGCGGGGACAGCAGCGACACCCTGGCCCATCTGGCCCGCGAGGGCTATCGCGGCAACATCCACCGCACGGTCTACACCGACGATCCCAACAACGGGACCAAGTTCAAGACCGCCTGCATCGACGTGGATGAGATGAGCGGCAGCAGCTGGCTGGACGATTCGCCGCTCACCTACGAGGACGTGGTGTTCAACTGCGACAACGGCGCCCTCGCCGACGCCGACGACTAAGCCGGCGAATAAGCTGATCCGAAAGGGCGCTGCTCCGGCGGCGCCCTTTCCATTCCGGCCGGCTCCCTAGGGAGCCGGCCTTTTTGCGTACTGGTGGCTCGCCGCCGTCGCCGGGTACAATGGTTGGTTATTTCTCTCCTTATGACGGTATCCGGATATGGAACGTTTTCGAGCCGGCCATGCCGGCGGCCCCCTGTGGCGGGACGCGGCGGATTCCTGCCTGGAGCAGGTGGGCACGCTGCCGGCGGGCGCCAACCTCGGTTTCGTATATGTCACCGACGAGTGGAGCGACGAGTTTTCCGCGGTTGTGGATTATCTGAAGGCCCATACCGGCATCGAGCGGTGGGTGGGCACGGTGGGCGCCGGCGTCTGCGGCCCGGGCAAGGAGTACCACATGACGCCGGCCATGAGCCTCCTGGTCGGCGCCTTCCCGGGGGACGGCATCCGCCTGTTGCCCACCCTGGAGGCGGACCTGGACGACCTGCGCGCCGAGCTGGCTCCCTGGTACCGCGGGTACGGCGCGGTCCAGGCGGTTGTGCACGGGGATCCCCGCAATGAAGAGGTCCCCGAGCTCATCGGCCGGCTGGCGGACGAGCTTCCGGACGGCTTCCTGGTAGGGGGCGTCACCGCCACGCGGGGCCGCGCCTATCCCCAGGTAGCGGGCTCGGTCACCCAGGGGGGGCTCTCCGGGGTACTCCTCTCCGAGGAGACACCGCTGGTAACCGGCCTCACCCAGGGGTGCACCCCCATCGGGCCGCACCGCGAGGTGACCGCCTGCGACGGCAACGCCCTCATCGAGCTCGACGGCCGTCCCGCCCTGGACGTCTTCTACGAGGATATCGGCGAGCTCCTGGCCCGCGATCTCAACAAAGTGGCCGGCTACATCTTCGCCGGATTCCCGCAGGGCGGGGCCGACAGCGGGGATTACCTGGTCCGCAACCTGGTGGGCGTCAACGAGGAGAAGAAGGTGGTGGGCATCGGCGAGGAGGTTACCGAGGGCCAGAAGGTTATGTTCTGCCGCCGCGACGGCAACACGGCCCGGGAGGACCTCGTCCGCATGGTCCGGGAAGTGCGGGACCGGGCTGGCGGCAGCGCCCGGGGCGCGCTGTATTTTTCCTGCGTGGGCCGGGGCGCCAGTCTGTTCGGCGAGAGCTCCAACGAGCTGCGGCTGGTGCAGCAGGAACTGGGGGATGTGCCCCTGGCGGGATTTTTCTGCAACGGCGAGATCTATGACAGCCGGCTCTACGGCTATACCGGCGTGCTGGCGCTGTTCCCGTAGGGACACCCCGCCGGCAAGATCGCCACGAACAGCGGGAGTGTACGTCCATCAGCACCGCCTCCACTGATCGGTTTCCGGCCCGGATCGTTTCCGGCGGGCAGACCGGCGTGGACCGTGCCGCCCTGGACGCGGCCATGGGAGCCGGTTTGCCGGTGAGCGGCTGGTGTCCACGGGGGAGGCGGGCGGAGGACGGTCCGCTATCCCCGGTCTATCCGCTCACCGAGACGCCGTCCCGCGACTACCGGCAGCGCACGCGCTGGAATGTGCGGGATTCCGACGCCACCCTGATCCTGAGCTGGGGCCGCCTCAGCGGCGGTACGCTGCTGACGGTGCGGATCCTCGCGGACTACGGCCGGCCGCACCGGGTAGTCCCCCTGGACGCCGACCCGGACCCGGAGGCGGTCCGGGTCTGGCTCCGCGAGCAGCGGGTGGTGACCCTGAACGTGGCGGGCCCGCGCGGGGACGGGGCAGGGGAGATCTACGCGGCCGCGCTCGCTTTCTTGCGGCGAATTTTCACCGGGACGGAAGGGGGGTCGGGATGAGCGGGATCAGGCTGGGCGTGGACCTGGGCGGGACCAAGACCGAGATCATCGCCCTGGACGAGGCGGGCCGGGAGTGCCTGCGCCGGCGGGTGGACAGTCCCCGGGAGGAGTACGCGGCGACCCTGGAGACCATCGCCGGGCTGGTTGCCTGGGCGGAGGAGCAGCTGGGCGCGCCGGCCACGGTGGGAATCGGCACGCCAGGCGCCCTCTCCCGGGCCACCGGAACCATCAAGAACGCCAATTCCACCTGGCTCAACGGCCGGCCTCTCCACCGCGATCTGGAGGCCCGGCTGGAAAGGCCCGTCCGTCTGGCCAACGACGCCAACTGCTTCGCCCTTTCCGAGGCCGCCGACGGCGCGGCGACGGGTGCGGAGCTGGTATTCGGGGTGATCGTGGGCACGGGCACCGGGGCGGGTGTGGTGGTGGACCGGGAGGTGCGCACCGGCGCCAACGCCATTGCCGGGGAATGGGGCCACAATCCCCTGCCCTGGCCCGCCGCGGAGGAGGTGCCCGGTCCCGCGTGCTACTGCGGGCTGAATGGCTGCATCGAGACCTTCCTGTCCGGGCCGGGGCTCATGGCGGATCACGAGCGCTGCACGGGCGCTTCCCGTGACCCCGAAGACATCGTCGCCGGCGCCGAGCGGGGCGAGCGCGCCTGCGAGGCCACCCTGCGGCGCTACGAGCACCGCATGGCCCGTTCCCTGGCGCATGTGATCAACGTCCTGGATCCGGACACCATCGTCCTGGGGGGTGGCATGGGCAACATCGCCCGGCTCTACCGGACGGTTCCCGAGCTGTGGGGGCGCTTCGTCTTCTCGGACCGGGTGGACACCCGGCTGGTGCCGCCCCGGTACGGCGACTCCAGCGGGGTCCGGGGGGCGGCCTGGCTGTGGGGGCCCGAAGAGGCCGCGGCGCTGGCGGGCGGCGTTTCCTGATACGGGCGGCGGGCACGCGGCGGGCGGGGCGCTTGTTTACCGCTTGCCGCAAATTTCTGCCAAAATAGACGGTTTGCCGCGCCCGGATCCGGACGCGTGCTATCCATCTCCGGCAAGGAAATTCCAGGCCCAATGTCCGGCGCCACCAAGTACGTGAATCTCGACCGTCCCTTCGAGATGGCCCTCGGGGGAGCCCTCCCGGAAGTCACCCTGGCCTACGAAACCTGGGGGGAGCTTTCCCCGGACCGGGACAACGCCATCCTGCTGTTCACGGGGCTGTCGCCGAGCGCCCACGCCGCCTCCTCCCTGGAGGACCCCTCCCGCGGCTGGTGGGAGTTCATGATCGGCCCCGGGCGGGCCCTGGATACCACCCGCTACTTCATCATCTGCATCAACAACCTGGGCTCGTGCTTCGGCTCCACGGGGCCCGCCTCCACCAATCCGGAAACGGGGCGGCCGTACCGGCTGGATTTCCCGGAGCTGTCCGTGGAGGATATCGTCCGCTCCCAGCGCCTGGCCCTGCACAAGCTGGGTATCGAGCGGCTGCACGCCGTGGTGGGGGCCTCCCTGGGCGGCATGTCGGCCCTGGCCTTTGCCGTGCAGTACCCGGACGATGTGGACGAGCTAATGGTCATCTCCGCCGCCACGCGGGCCACCCCCTTCGCCATCGCCATCCGCTCCCTGCAGCGGGACTGCATAAAGAGCGATCCCTGCTGGCACGGCGGCTTCTATCCGGAGGGGCAGCAGCCGCAGGAGGGCATGCGGCTGGCGCGCAAGCTGGGGCTGATGTCCTATCGCTCGCCGGAGGAATGGCTGGAGCGGTTCGGGCGGGAGCGGGTGGACTGGCTGGACGAGCCCGGTAGCCAGCCCTTCGATATCGAGTTCCAGGTGGAATCCTACCTGGAGGCCAACGCCCGCAAGTTCGTGCAGGTCTGCGACGCCAACTGCTACATGTACCTGTCGCGGGCCATGGACCTGTTCGATCTGGGGGACCATGCCGAGGACGGCGACCCGACGACGGCCCTGCGGAAGATCCGGGCCACGCGGGCGCTGGTGCTCGGCGTGGAAACGGATTTCCTGTTCCCCATCTGGCAGCAGAAAGAGGTGGCCGACGGGCTCAAGCACGCCGGCCTTTCCACCCATTACATGCCCCTTTCCTCCATCCAGGGCCATGACGCCTTCCTGGTGGACAAGGCGCGCTTCATCCCGGTCATCGCCGAGTTCTTCTCCAGCACCTCGGGCTAGAATCCCCCGACACCCGCGCCTCCCGGGAGGGCGCGCGGGAGCAGGCCCGCTACAGGCCGGGCCCGCCGCGGACCATCCGCTGCGACCGCCAGGGGTGCAGCAGCCATCCCCAGGACCAGTGTCCTTCCCGCTTGTAGGTATCCTCGGAGGCCTCGCCCGTGGTTCCCTTGGAAGTCTGCTCCGGTTGCCGGGTGACGACGCCGCGCGCGGCGGCTATCTCCGCTTCCAGCCGGGCTTCCCGTTCAGACTTGCCGCGGTTTTCGCTCATCGGCTCGGCCTCCCTCGGGGGTCGCTCTGCTACACGGCACGCATCCTGAATGGGGTCTCAGGCGCTTGTGCCTCTTCGTTCTCGGTATCCCGGCACCAGCGCGAGTGGCACGGGATGCGCTCCAGGTCGCAGCGGTGGGCGTAGCGGGCGGCGATGTCCCGCACTTCCTCCATCAGTCCCTCGTCCAGGGTAACGGGGTCCAGGCCCAGCTCCTGCAGACCGCGATTCTCCATTCGGAGCTCGTTCTCCGCCGCTTCCTTGCGGGGATTATTCAGGAATGCCACATCCGCACCGGTGAGAAAACCTACCTTTTGGGATAGTTCCAGGACACGGTGGGTCTCCGTGGCCTGGTTGAAGATGCGCACCCTGTCTCCGGCGTGCGGCGGATTCGTCACCGCCAGCTCGATGCAGCGGACCGTGTCCTGGATGTGGATGAAGGCGCGGGTCTGGCCGCCGGTGCCGTGCACGGTGAGGGGATAGCCCACCGCCGCCTGCATGAGGAAGCGGTTGAGCACCGTGCCGTAGTCGCCGTCGTAGTCGAAGCGGTTGATGAGCCGCTCGTCCATCCGGGTCTGCTCCGTCTGGGTGCCCCACACCACGCCCTGGTGGAGGTCCGTGATCCGCAGCCCGTCGTTCTTGTTGTAGAACTGGAACAGCAGCTGGTCCTGGGTCTTGGTCATGTGGTAGATGCTGCCGGGATTGGGTGGATAGAGGATCTCGCGTTCCTCGGCCGTTCCCTCCGGAAGCGGGATGTGCACGGTCAGGTAGCCTTCGGGAAGCGGGGCGGAGGAGGTGGAGTAGCCGTAGACCCCCATGGTACCGAGATGCACGAGGTGGGCGTCTATGTCTCCCTCCACCAGGGCGCAGAGCACGTTGTGGGTGGCGTTAAGGTTGTTATCCACGGTGTAGCGCTTCTGCCGGGATCCCTTCATGGAGTAGGGGGCGGCCCGCTGCTCGGCGAAGTGGATTACCGCGTCCGGGCGCTGTTCCCGCAGCAGGTCGAGCAGTTCGGCGTAGTCCCGGGCGATGTCCAGGTTATGGAACCCGATCTTCCGGCCGGTCAGCTCCCGCCAGGCCTTGAGCCGCGTACCCATGGGCCGGATGGGCGTCAGCGAAGCGGTTTCCAGCTCGTCGTCGATGGCCCGCCGCGAGAGATTGTCCACGATCACGACCTCGTGGCCGCGCGCGGAGAGGTGGAGCGCGGTGGGCCAGCCGCAGAATCCGTCGCCGCCTAGTACGATGATCCGCATGCTACCTCCAGAGTGGTTGCGGGGCGTTCAGGAGCCCACCGCCAGCGGGGCGGGGCGGGCCGGGGTGAGATTGTCGAGGAATTCTTCGGTGGCCGACCGCCAGGAGCGGGCCAGGGCCGCCTCCCGGCAGGCCCGGGGGTCGAGCTTCAGGGCTTCCGTGGCGGCCGTGGCCAGATCCTCGTCCAGGCAGCCCGTGACGCCGTGCGCGACCACGTTCCGGGGCCCCTGCACGGGGTAGGCGGCCACCGGGACGCCGCACGCCATGGCCTCGTACATGACCAGCCCCAGCGTGTCGGTGCGGCTGGGGAAGACGAAGACGTCCGCCGCCGCCAGGTGGCGGGCCAGCTCCTCGCCCTGCTTGAAACCGGTGAAGACCGCGTCCGGGTATTCCTCCTCCAGCTGCCGACGCGCCGGCCCGTCTCCCACCACGTACTTGGTGCCGGGCAGGTTCAGCCGCAGGAAGGCCTCCAGGTTCTTCTCCACGGCCACCCGCCCCACATAGAGGAAGATGGGGCGCTCCGCGGTGAGGAAGTCCTTCTCCCGGGGCCGGAACAGCTCCGTATCCACGCCGCGGGACCAGAACACCAGGTTGCGGATGCCGTGCGTCTCCAGCTCGGCCCGCATGGTCTCGTTGGTGACCATGGTTCGCCGCCCGGCGCGGTGGAACCAGCGAAGGAAGGCGTATCCCCACTCCAGGGGGACGAAGGGCAGACGGAGCTGGATGTATTCGGGGAACCGGGTATGGAAGGAGGTAGTGAACGCCAGGCCCCGACGCCGGCAGTGGGAGCGGGCCGCCAGACCCAGCGGTCCCTCGGTGACGATATGGACCGCGTCGGGCTGGAATTCCCGGAAGGCCTCCCGGATCAGGCGTCGGGGCCGAAGCGCCACGCGGATGTCCGGGTAGGTGGGCAGGCCCACCGTGCGGGTGCCCTGCGGGGTGACCATGCGAACCTCGTGGCCCAGGGCTTCGAGCTCCCGGCGGGTGTACCCCAGGGAGGTGACTACCCCGTTGATCTGGGGGGTCCAGGCGTCCGTTACAATGGCGATGCGCATAGGCACGGTCGGCTTCCCTCGAATTTGCAATCCGTAGACTGTGCCTTGCGCGGTTTGCAGTTTTGTAACGCGGATATTGCGGATTTGTTGCAGCGGGCTACAGCGAAGGGAGATTTTTGCGGGGGGTTGCGCTGTAATTTTGCTGTCACGGACCGGTCCTATGCTGATTGCGCAATTCAGTGGCAAGGAAGCCAGGAGCAATCAGCATGGGTGCCCGTCAGGAAACTTCACCGCTCCAAGCGGAGCCGGTTCTCCAGCGTAACCGTCTGGAGGTGGTGGTGGCGGAAAGCCGGGCGGAAGTCGAGCGCTGCCAGCGCCTGCGCTACGAGGTGTTCACCGCCGACCTGGGGGCCCGCATCGCCACCAGCCGCCCCGGTCTCGACCATGACTCCTATGATGCGTATTGCCGCCACCTGTACGTCCGGGACAATCGTACGGGGGCCATGGTGGGAACCACCCGGCTGCTCACGAGCGCGGGCGCGGTGGCTGCTGGCGGGTTCTACTCGGCGGGCGAGTTCGATCTGAGGCGGGTCCTCTCCCTGCCCGGGCGGTTCCTGGAGGTGGGTCGCACCTGCATCCATCCCGATTACCGGCGGGGCGCGGCCATCACCACCCTTTGGAACGGCATCGCCGGCATGGCCATCGCGGAGGGGAGCGATTACCTGATCGGCTGTCCCAGCATCCCCCTGGGAGGGGGCCGAGCCTATGCCCTCGCCGTGATGGATCACCTGCGGGCCCATTACCACGTCCCCGAATCGCTGCGGGTGGTCCCCCGCCATCCCCTGCCGCGGGATCCGGAGCTGCCGGCCGAGACGGAGGCGGTCCTGCCGCCCCTCATGAAGGCCTACATGCGCCTGGGGGCCCGGGTCTGCGGGGAGCCATTCTGGGACGAAGACTTCAACGTGGCGGATGTGTTCATCCTCCTGGAGACCGGCGCCATCACCCGTCGCTACGCCCGCCACTTCTTCCGGGAGTCCCGGTGAGGCGCCGGCGCGCCTTGCCGGGCAGCCTGCGGCTGCTCGTACGCCTCGGTCCCCTGACGCTCTTTCTGGCCCTGTCGCCCCTGCTTGCCGTGCTGCTCCTGCCCGCCTCCGGGGGAAGTCGGCCGCGGGTGGTACGGCTCTGGTCGCGGACGGCGGCCCGCCTGGTGGGGCTGCGCGTGCGCGTATCCGGCGTCCCCGCGCCCGGCGGGGTGCTGTTCGCCGCCAACCATATCTCCTGGCTGGATATCCTCGCTTTCAACGCCGTCCACGCGGCCACCTTCGTGGCCAAGCGCGAGGTGCGGGACTGGCCGCTTTTCGGGTGGCTGGCCGCCCGGGCGGGGACGGTCTTCCTCGACCGGGGGCGCCGCAGCGCCCTGCTCGGCGCGGGTGACGTGCTGGCGGATCGGCTGCGGGCCGGAAAACCGGCGGTCATATTCCCGGAGGGAACGACAACCACCGGTCAGGAGGTGGCGCCCTTCGGGCCCGGGCTCTTCCGGGCGGCCCTGGAAGCGGGTGCCTGCGTGCAGCCGGTGACCCTCCGCTACGGCGCCCCGGGAAGCCCGGATACGGTGGCGCCTTTCGTCGGCGACGACAGCCTGGTGCCGCACCTTTTGCGGCTTTTGGCCCGGCCCGGTACCCGGGTGCGGGTACTGTTCCACGAACCGGTTTTTCCCGGGGAGAACCGCCAGGCGCTCGCTGCCGAGGCGCGTGTCCGGGTCCGGGCGGGCCTGCTCCCGGTTCCGGCCGCCGCCGATTCCCGGGACCACGAATCCGAGCTTTCCTCCCTCCCGGGCTGACCCCGGTCGATCGCGTCCCGCCGCTTCCCGCTACGGATCGCCCCAATAGAGCCTCACGGTCCGACCCGCCTACACTTCCGTTTTGGGTGGCCCCATACGGAGGGCCGCCGGAACCGCTCGGCCGGTCGAGAAACGGGGGAGCGAAATGGCCCGGAACCACGGGGGAACGCAGGCGGTCCGGCCCGGGGACCTGCGCATGGCGGACTGGAAGGCCGTGGGCCAACGGGTCCAGGGCCAGGTCAACCGGGACAACCTGAGCGTGGTCTCGGCGGGCGTGGCCTTCTACGCCTTCTTCGCCCTGTTTCCGGCCCTGGCCGCGATGGTGGCCATCTATGGCCTGGTGGCCGATCCCGCCGATGTGCAGCGCCTGATCCAGCAGGGGCAAGGCGTCATGCCCGGAGCCGTAACCGGGATCCTGTCCGGCCAGCTCCGCCAGCTCGCCGGCCAGGGCGGCTCACAGCTCGGAATGGGGGTCGCCATCGGTACCCTGGTTGCCCTCTGGAGCGCCACCAAGGGCACCAAGGCCCTGATGGCGGGCCTGAACATCGCCAACCGGGAGGAGGAAAAGCGCGGCATCATCCGCATGAACGCGGAGGCTCTGCTCCTCACCCTCGGCGTGATCGTCGCGGTCCTCGTGGCCATCGCCCTGGTTGTCGCCGCGCCCGCGGTGCTGGGCAGCCTGCCGCTTCCGGCACTCCTCCGGACCCTGATCGCCTGGCTGCGGTGGCCGGTGCTCGGCGTGCTCATGGTCCTGGGCCTGGCGGTGCTGTACCGCTATGCCCCCAGCCGGCGGGCCGCCCGTTGGCGATGGCTCAGCTACGGCGCGGTGCTGGCCACGGTGCTGTGGCTGATCGCCTCCGGCCTGTTCTCCTGGTACGTAGCCAACTTCGGCTCCTACAACGAAACCTTCGGCTCCATGGCGGCCATCGCCATCCTGCTGATGTGGTTCTTCCTCTCGGCCTACGTCATCCTGCTCGGCGCCGAGCTGAACAGCGAGATGGAGCACCATACGGAGCGGGATACCACGCAGGGGCCCGATCGGCCGCCGGGGCGGCGAGGCGCCGTTATGGCCGATTCCGTGGCGGATTCAGGGCATCCGGAACGCTCCTAGCGGTTTATAATCCATACCAGGAAAAACCGAGCGAAGGAGTCGGCTTTGAACGAGGAAATCTTTACGCAGGACATGCGGAAGTTCCTGAAGAAGGTAGGCGTTACTTCCCAGCAGGAGATCGAGAAGGCCGTCCAGCAGGCGCTGGAGGCGAACCGGCTGTACCCGGATGCGGAATTGAGCGCCCACGTGACCCTGCGCGTGGAGGGTCCCGACGGAGCCCTCCTGGTGGACCACGGAGTGGACGGCTCCATCCGGCTCGAAGACGGAGAGGCATAACCGGTGCTCCCGGGAATCCGGGGCCGGAGCAGCGAAGGCCAGGGCGGGGACCCTGGCCTTCGGCATCTGGTGACGGGGGAAGGGCGCTTCGCGTCCGGCGGGGTCAGAGGTATTCCTGCCGGACCTCCTGCTCGATCCCCGAGCCGGTCTCGCGCTTGTAGTTGAAGAAGTCCGTGCCGTCCTTGTAGGCGCCCTCCACCACGAACTTGCCCATGGCCAGGAATTCCTCGACGCTCGGGTTGGTGATGAAGCGTACCAGCTCCTCCCCGCCCTTGCCGAAGATGATAAGCGTCGGGGTGGCCCGGGCGCGGTTCTGCACGGCGAACTTCATCTGCGACACCGAGTCGCCGTCCACGTCCACGAAGTTCTTGTTGCCCTTGATGTTCACCTTGTAGACATCGAAGTACTTGTGGAAGAACTCGTGAACGATGGGCCGGGTGAAGACCTCCTGCTCCATTTTGTTGCAGAAGGGGCACTGGTCCTGGAAGAAGTAGACCAGCATGCCCTTCTTGCCGCTGGCCAGGGCGTCCTTCAGGTTCCGCTGGAAGTCCCCGAAGGCGACGATGTTGTAGAAGTTCTCCGGATCGGCCCGCTCGGCCTGAGCCGGTCCCGCCCCCATCAGGAGCGCGGCGAAGGCCAGCGCCAGGAAGCGTTTCCAAGGGCGTGTGCACCGCATGCGCATGGTTCCGTCTCCGAGGTCGTGGACGGGCTCCCCGTCCCTTGGCCGTTTTTACCGAATGCACGTTCGGTTATAGGTCAAGCGGGCGGAGGCGTCAACCGTCCAGGGCGGCAGCCTCCGGGGCCGGCGCCACGCGCTCCAGGGCCTCGCGGATCACCGCCACGCCGGCGTCCCGCCCGGGCGCGTTCTCCGAGATGTGGCGCCGCCAAGCGCGGGCTCCGGGAACGCCCTGGAACAGGCCCAGGATGTGCCGTGCCATGGCCTGCAGCCGCACGCCCCGCGCCAGCTCCCGCTCCATGTAGGCCATGTAGCGCTCAACGACCGCGCGGCGATCGAGCAGGTCCGGGTGATTGCCGAGGAAGGCCTGTTCCGCCTCGGCCAGCACCCAGGGTCGCTCGTAGGCGGCGCGGCCGACCATGACGCCGTCCACGTGGGGTAGCTGGGTGGCCATGTCGTCGACGGTGCGGAGGCCGCCGTTGGTTACCACCGTATAGCCGGGGAAATCCCGCTTCAGCCGGTGGACCGCCTCGGGCCGCAGCGGCGGCTTCTCGCGGTTCTCCTTGGGGGATAGGCCCTGGAGCCAGGCCTTGCGGGCATGGACGATGAAGGTGCGGCAGCCCGCCGCCCCCACCCGCGCGACGAAATCGTGCAGGTGGGCGTAATCGTCCTGGTGATCGATGCCGATGCGGTGCTTGACGGTCACCGGAATGTCCACCACCTCGCGCATGGCCGCCACGCCCTCCGCCACCAGATCCGGCTCGGCCATGAGGCAGGCGCCGAAGCGGCCGTTCTGCACCCGGTCGCTGGGACACCCGACGTTGAGGTTCACCTCGTCGTAGCCCCAATCCTCCGCCATGCGGGCGCACGCGGCCAGCTCCGCCGGGTCGCAGCCGCCGAGCTGCAAGGCCACCGGATGCTCCTCGGCGTTGTAGTCCAGGTGGCGCGCCACGTCCCCGTGCAGCAGGGCGCCCGTGGTGACCATCTCCGTGTACAGCAGGGTCCGGGGCGCCACCAGCCGCAGGAAAAAGCGGTCGTGGCGATCGGTGCGGTCCATCATGGGGGCCACGGAGAGGGTGCGGTCGAGGGTGGTCATGGCGGCGGCGCGCTTCCGGCCTCGGGTCGTTCAGTGATCGGGCGGAAAGGATAACCGGGGCGCAGAGCCCGCCACAAGGCGAATCGGCGCCGGTCGGGGGTTCATTCTCCACCGTATCGGGCGAGCCAGCGGGCGGCCGCCCGGCGTTCCGCCGGCGTGAGCCGCTCGGCCAGTCGATCGCGGTTGCGGATGGCCTCCCGCCGCTTGGCCCCGGCCGGCAGGTTGCGGGCGGCCAGCCGGTACCATTGGTAGGCCTCGCGGAGTCTGGGCCGGCCTCCCAGGCCGGCTTGGTAGAGGAAGGCCACGTGGGCATAGGCCTCGGGATGGCCGCCGTTGGCCGCTTCCCTGGCCCAGTGCAGGGCCCGGCCGGGATCGCGCTCCACACCCAGGCCGGCCCGGTAAAGATTGGCCAGGTGGTGCTGGGCCAGCCGGTCGCCCGATTCCGCGAGCCGCCGCCAGACATGCGCCGCCCGGGCGTAATCGCCGGTCTGGTAGGCCTGGAGCCCGTCCCGGAAGTCCGGATCCGAGCAGCCGGCCAGCATGGGGACGCCGGCTGCAAGGAGCAGGGCCATCAAAGCGCCGCGCGCCATGCCGGCGGCCGTTTCCCGACGGTTCCGGCTGCGGACGGTGACTGGCGTGTGCAAGCGGGGCTCCCTCCTGATGGGTAGGGCTACAGGATGCCCGTTGAGGTCGTCGTCCGCCATCCCATTCCCCGTTTGGGGATATTTGATTCGGGTCAATCGAGCACCCGATGCGGACCCATGCCCATGGCCGCTCCGCGGGGATTCTTTCAGGATGAAGGCATCGGGCCCGTGAAGCGGATTCCGGGCGATCAGGGAAATCTCCGGGCATACGGGAGGAGCGCATGAAGCGGAAGATCGGAATCGGGATCCTGATGCTCCTGCTGGGCGGTTCGGCCCTTGCGGAGGGTATGACGGCGGAGCGGGAGCAGGAGGCGAGGGCGGCAGTGAACCGCCTCATGAAGGAGCTCGGCGGAGCGCTCAAGACGGCCATGAAGGAGGGCGGCCCGCAGAAGGCCATCCGCGTCTGCACGCAGATGGCGCCGCGCATCAACGCCCGCATTTCCCGGGAGCGCGGATGGCAGGTGACCCGGGTCTCCACGCGCTATCGCAACCCGCTGCTGGGCATGCCCGACTCCTGGGAGCAGCGGGTCCTGGGGAAATTCCGGCAACGGGCCGCCGAAGGGGAGGCCCTGAAAGGCATGAAGTACAGCGAGGTGGTCACGCAGCCGGAAGGCAAGTATTTCCGCTACATGCAGGCCATCCCCATGCAGGGACTTTGTACTTCCTGCCACGGCCCCCGGGAGCAGCTGGCCCCGGCGGTGCAGGAGGTTCTGAAGCAGCGCTATCCCCATGACCGGGCCACCGGCTTCCAGGTGGGGGAATTGCGCGGGGCCTTCAGCGTCAAGCAGCCCCTCGGCGATTAGGATCGGCAGCGGGAAGGGAGGTTCCCATGACGGGTCGCCGCCCGGATGCGCCCAGTTTTTTCTACGGCTGGCTACCGCGGCTGATCTCCGTCCTCCTGGCCCTGACCGTGCTCCTGCTCATCATGGCATTCCCGGGGATCTTCTGGCGGTGGGATGCGGTCCGGCTTCTTCCCCTGCTGGCGGTACTCTGGGGGCTGGCCGCCGGTTTCGTGCACGGGATGGGGCTCGTGCCGGAGCACCCTCTGACGCGCCTCCTTCTGGGGCCCGGACCCGCCTGGCTGCTCCTGCTCGGCGCCCTCCTCTGGCTCCTGATTGCAAGCGGTCCCCTGCCGCAAAGTCCCGGTTGAAATGGATTGACCGCGATCAAACGGAGTGATCGGGGAAAGGTCTAAGGTGTGAAAGCGGTTCAGGTGCGGCCAATGATTCCGGCCCGGTCCGCACTTTCCCCGCTCTCCGCGGTACTTGCGGCTTCTCATTCCCCGGCCGGACATGCTGAAAGCGAGGTTGGATCATGGCACGAATTGTCATTCTGGGCGCGGGAACGGGTGGCCTTCCGGCGGCCTACGAAATGCGGGAAGCGCTCGGCAAGGAGCACGAGGTCACGCTGGTCAATGCCAGCGAGTATTTCCAATTCGTGCCCTCCAATCCCTGGGCGGCGGTGGGCTGGCGCGACCGCGAAAGCATAACCTTCCCCATGCGTCCCTATCTGGAGAAGCAGGGTGTCGGCTTTATCGCCCAGCGGGTGGAGCGCATCGACGCCGAGAACAGCACCCTGCACCTGGCCGACGGAGAGACCGTGGCCTATGACTACCTGGTGATCACCACCGGCCCCAAGCTCAACTTCGAGGCCATCGAGGGGCTCGGACCGCAGGGATACACGAAATCCATCTGCACCATCGACCACGCCGAAGAGGCCTGGCACGCCTACCAGGCGTTCCTGGAGAATCCTGGGCCGGCAGTAGTGGGCGCCGTCCAGGGGGCGAGCTGTTTCGGACCGGCCTACGAGTTCGCCGCCATACTCCATCGTGACCTGGCCAAGCGCCGGCTCCGTGACCGGGTGCCCATAACCTTCGTCACCTCCGAGCCCTACATCGGCCACTTGGGCCTGGGCGGGGTGGGGGATTCCAAGGGCATGCTGGAGCACGAGATGCGCCAGCGCCACATCAATTGGATCACCAACGCCAGCGTCACCCGGGTCGAGGACGGCACCATGCATGTTGCCGAGCACGATGACAGCGGCGCCGTGGTGAAGGAGCACGAGCTGCCCTTCAGCTACTCCATGATGCTGCCTTCCTTCCTGGGCGTGGATGCCGTGGCCAACGTGCCCGACCTCTGCAACCCCAAGGGCTTCGTCAAGGTGGACGATCACCAGCGAAGCCCCATCTACCCCAACATCTTCTCCGCCGGGGTATGCATCGCCATTCCCCCGGTGGAGGCCACCCCGGTACCCACCGGCGCGCCCAAGACGGGCTATATGATCGAGACCATGGTCACGGCCATCGTCCGCAACATCCAGGCGGAGCTGGAAGGCGGAACGGCCAATGCCCAGGGCACCTGGGACGCCATTTGCCTGGCCGACCTCGGCGACTCCGGAGCGGCCTTCGTGGCCATGCCGCAGATCCCGCCCCGCAACGTCTCCTGGTTCAAGGAGGGCAAATGGGTGCATTGGGCCAAGGTGGCCTTCGAGAAGTATTTCCTGCGCAAGGTGAAGAAGGGCACCAGCGAGCCCGTATACGAGCGGTACGTGCTGCGGGCGCTGGGGATCAATCGCCTCAAGGACAAGGAAAAGGACAAGACGGCCGTCTGAGCGGCAGTTTCCGGTACCTACGGGAACGGGCCGGCCCTAGCGGAGCCGGCCCGTTTTGCGTGGTGGCGCATCCCGCTACCGGTACCTAGTGATAGCCCATGTCCGCCGTGATTTTGCCCCGGAAGACCCGGTACGACCAGGCCGTGTAGCCGAGGATGACGGGCAGCAGGATCACGAGGCCCACCAGCGTGAATCCCTGGCTGGAGGGATGGGCCGCCGCCGCTTCGATGGTCAGGTTTGGCGGCACGATATAGGGCCAGAGGCCGATGAGCAGGCCGATGAATGCGAGCGCGAACATGGCCAGGGAGAGGAGGAAGGGCCGCAGCTCGTCGCCCGCCAGCACCGAGCGCCACAAAAGCCAGGAGGTGACCGCCACCAGTACCGGCATGGGCCAGAGCCAGAGGATGTTGGGCAGCGAGAACCAGCGCTCCATGAGGCGGGGCTCCAGGAACGGCGTCCAGATGCTCACCATGACCATGAAGGCGATCATGATCATGGCCAGGGGCCGGGCGAACATGTAGCAGAGCTGCTGGGTCTCCCCCTCGGTCTTCAGGATGACCCAGGTGGCGCCCAGCAGGGCGTAGCCGAAGACCAGGGCGAAGCCGGTCATGATCACGAAGGGGTCGAACCAGCCGAAGGTCCCGCCGGCGTATTGGCCGTCCTGCAAGGGCAGCCCGTTGACGAGGGCGCCGAGGATGATCCCCTGTGCGAAGGCGGTCAGGATCGACCCCACCATGAAGGCCATTCCCCATAAGGACTTCGAGCGCCGTGCCTTGAACCGGAACTCGAAGGACACGCCGCGGAAGATCAAGGCGATCAGCATCAGAAGAACGGGCAGGTAGAGCGCCGATAGCACCAGGGAGTAGGCGCGGGGAAAGGCCGCCAGCAGCCCGGCCCCCCCGAGCACCAGCCAGGTCTCGTTGCCGTCCCAGATGGGCGCCGCCGAGCTCATCATCAGGTCGCGCTCTTCCTCGTCGTCGACGAAGGGCATGATGATGCCGATGCCGAGCACGAAGCCGTCCAGCAGCACGTACATGAGCACCCCGAAGCCGATGATGCCGAACCAGATATAGGGCAGTGCGTCGATCATCTCAGCCCTCCTCGAAACTGTCTGAGGTGGCGGACAGGGGCCGGGTGGGGTGCGCGCGCGGGCTCGGTTCCGGCCGCTGGGGCTGGATGCCGGTGCGGACGATGCGCAGCAGGTACCAGATGCCTGCCCCGAAGATCACGGTGTACACCAGAGCGAATGCCGTCAGCGACGTCGCCACGCTTCCGGCGGAGACCGCGGAATTGGCCTCGGAGGTGCGCAGCAGGCCGTAGATCACGTAAGGCTGCCGGCCGATCTCGGCGGTGAACCATCCCGTGAGGATGGCCACGAACCCGGAGGGGATCATGGCCATCCAGGCCCGGTGCAATGGTCGGGAGCTGCCCAATCGGCCGCGCCGCCAGGCCCAGAGGCTCGCCGCCGCCAGGATCAGCATGGCCACGCCGATGGCCAGCATGACGCGGAAGGACCAGAACACCGGGGCCACCGGCGGCCGGTTCTTCGGCTTGAAGGCCTCGAGCCCGGTTACCTCGGCGTTCAGGTCATGCTTGAGGATCAGGCTGCCGAGCTTGGGGATGGCCACCTCGTAGTGGTTCTCCTCGGCCTGGGCGTCCGGTATGCCGAAGAGGACGAACGGCGCGCCGCGCTCGGTCTCCCAGTGCCCTTCCATGGCCGCCAGCTTGGCCGGCTGGTGCTCCACCACGAACAGGCCCTGCAGGTCGCCGGCCAGGATCTGCAGCGGCGTCACGATGGCGACGAACGCCGTTGCCAGCTTGAGCATGCGGTGCGACTCCTCCCGATGCCGATTCCTGCGCAGGTACCAGGCGGAGACGCCGCCGATGACGAAGGCCGTGGCCAGGAAGGCGCCGAGGACCATGTGAATGAGCCGGTAGGGGAAGGAAGGGTTGAAGATGACACTGAACCAGTCCACAGGATAGAAGACGCCGTCCCGGATCGCGTATCCGGCCGGAGACTGCATCCAGCTGTTGGCGGAGATGATCCAGAAGGCCGATATCAGGGTTCCCAGGGCCACCATACAGGTGGAGAGGAAGTGCATGCGGGGCGAGACCCGGTTCCAGCCGAACAGCATGACGCCCAGGAAGGTGGCCTCCAGGAAGAAGGCCGTCAGCACCTCGTAGCTCAGAAGCGGCCCCAGGATATTCCCCGCCGCGTCCGTAAGCTGGCTCCAGTTGGTGCCAAACTGGAAGCTCATGACGATTCCGGAGACCACCCCCATGCCGAAGCTGACGGCAAAAATCTTGAGCCAGAAGAAGTACAGGTCCTGATAGACCTGCTCCTTCTTCCAGAGGTAGTTGGCCTGGAGGAAGGCCAGCCAGCTGGCCAGGCCGATGGTGAAGGCCGGGAACAGGATATGGAAGGAAACGACGAACCCGAACTGTATCCTGGACAGCATCAAGGCATCGAGCATTACTACCTCCGTCGGCTGGGCGGGCGATCAGGAACCGTGGAGCCGGGGCTCCCCGGACCATGCGCTGATCCCGGTCGGACAGCGGCTGCGGCGGGCGCGGCGTTATGTCCGGCGCAGCCAGTGCCACTATACCTATTTTTGCGTAGAATCTCAGTCCTGTATCGATTATGGAATCAGGAATCCTCCGTGGAGCGTCGGCTTGCCTGATCCTGCCGATATGGTTGTCCGGAGATAAATAATCGGTACGTTCCCGCCTGTTGCGGCCTTCGGCGGCGCAATTTGCCGGTACGGATGCCGGGCACCTTACGAGGCTTCCCCTTACCATGTCCCAGCATGGCCCGTTCCGACCGTTCCTGAACAGCCCGGCGCTGCTTTCGCGGTGTCATGCCGTTCCCGGCCGTTTCCCGCTTTTCAGGGGAAACGGCATGTTCCGTCCGGGCTGCACCAGCCGCACCTGTTTCCAGGGTGTGCCTTTATCCGGCTTCACCGTGGTCTCCGCCGACACTCACACGGTGACGACGATCTTGCCCACTTGTTGGTTCGATTCCAGAAAGCGGTGCGCTTCCTGGATCTCATCGAGCGGAAAGGTCTTGCTGATGGCGGGCGCGAGATCGCCGGAGGTCACTCCTTCCAGGATGAAGCGCTTGGCGCTCTCCAGGCGTTCCGGGTCGGACACGATCTCGGCGTACAGATAGCCCTTCAGCGTCAGCTGCTTGCCCAGAACGGGGAAAACCGGAAACGGCGTGGGCTGCGTGCTCAGCGCGCCGTACTCCAGCAGGATCCCGCCCGGCGCCATGGCCTCGGTCAGGGGCTCCAGCAAGGGGCCGCCGATGGGATCGAAGACCACCCGGGCCCCCCCACCGCCCGTAATCTCCGCGACGCGGGCGGGCAGGTCCTCCTCCTCGGTGGCCACCACGTGGTCCGCGCCGGCGTCGAGCAGGGACTGGCGCTTGGCGGTGGTGCGCGTGGTGGCGATGCTGGTGGCGCCCACCTTCCGTGCGATCTGGAAGGCGGCAAGGCCCACGCTGCTGGAGGCGGCCGTGATGATGACGGCATCGCATGCGCCGAGCCGGGCCTGATCGACGAGCCCGCCGTAGGCCGTGACGAAGGGCATCCAGAGCGCGGCCGCCTGCTCGAACGACAAGGTTTCCGGATGCTTGACCACCAGGGACGCGGGCAGGTTGGCCATCTCGCCGTAGGTGCCCCAGTGGGCGATGTCGAGGGGCGGGATCAGGCTGACGGCATCGCCTTCCCGGAAGCCCTCCGCGCCGGCCCCCACCTTCCGGACGGTGCCGGCGGCCTCGTAGCCGAGCCGGCTCGGGAGCTCGGCCTCCTGCAAGTAGGCGTTATTGCGGAACATGGCTTCCGCCCGGTTCAGTCCGATGGCCCGGACGTCGATCTGGACCTCGCCCGGGGCGGGATCGGGCACGTCGAGCTCCTCCATGCGCTGGACTTCCGGTCCGCCGTATTCGTGGATCCGAACGATACGCGGCATATCGGTCTCCTCTTCGGGTCTCGCTGGCTCCAAGGGTGGACGGAGGGCCTTTGCCGGGTTGATGTCTAGGGCCCGGTTCGTCCCAATGCCGGCCCGGCCGGATGGGTGCCGATGGCCTTGGCGGCGGTGGTATGCCTCCGCGCCAGGTCAGGAGGGGTCGTTTCCCGGCACCGGCCGGATATGGGTCAGCACGCGCGTCGACTCGATGGCGGCGGTGCGCGTGAAGGCGGTCATGTAGGGGCGCTCCGCCTCGCCCTGGCGGATGGCCATGTACAGGGTTCCCGCCATGCCCTGCTCGCCCAGGGGAACACCGGTCACGCTGCCCCGCTCCAGGTGGTCCTCCATGGCCCAGGCGGGCAGCGCGGCGAAGCCGCGGCCGCTGGCCACGAGCTGCAGGAGCATGGCGGTGAGCTCCGTGGTCCGCACCTGCGCCGGCTCGATGCCGGCCGGACCCAGGAAGCGGGTGAAGATGTCCAGCCGCTGGCGCTCCACGGGATAGGTGATGAGCGTTTCGCCCGCCAGATCGCTCGGATCGGCCCAGGGCCGCCCGGCCAACGGATGGTCCGGCGGCGCCGCCAGTAGTACCTGGTAGCGGAACAGCGGCAGGTAGGTGATGCCGGAGAGGTCCTGGGGGTCCGAAGTGATGACCAGATCAACGTCGCCGCGCACCAGCGCGGGCAGCGGCTCCACCCGGAAGCCCACGGTGAGGTCCAGGGAGACCTCCGGCCACTGCCGGCGGTAGGTGTCCAGGGTGGGAATCAGCCAGTCGAAGCAGCTGTGGCACTCCAGGGCGATATAGAGCCGCCCGGCCTCCCCGGCGGCCAGGGAGGCCAGCTCCTGCTCGGCGGACTGGATCTCGGGCAGGAAGCGGTCCGCCAGGGAAAGCAGCCGGTCCCCGGCCTGGGTGAAGCGGAGGGGACGGCTCCGGCGGTGATAGAGCGAGACCCCCAGGCGATCCTCCAGCTCCCGGACCCGGTGGGACAGGGCCGAGGGGGTCAGGTGGAGGCGGCCGGCAGTGCGCTCCAGGCTGCCGGTTTCCCGCAGCAGGCTGAGCAGGTGGAGGTGGTGTCGCTCGATGATCACCGGGGCCCTCCGGGAACATTCCGGGCCATGGGCAGATATTCCTGAAGTTTTTTCATGTATATCTACAATATTTCCAAATGGATTCATTGATCAAGCGGGCTTACGCTGAATGGGTCTTTCTGCAACGGAGGTGCAAACCATGGTTCAGGCCCATTCGCTCGGCTTTCCCCGCATCGGCGTCCACCGGGAGATGAAAAAGGCCGTGGAGGCCTATTGGTCCGGCGAAAGCAGCCGGGAGGGGCTGGAAGACGCCGGCCGCGAGCTGCGCGCCCGGCACTGGCGGCAGCAGGCCGAGGCCGGCCTGGACTACGTGCCGGTGGGCGATTTCTCCTGGTACGACCACGTGCTCGACACCAGCGTCCTGCTCGGGGCGGTGCCGGAGCGCTTCAGCAAGTCGGCCCGCAACGTGGACCTGGACACCTACTTCCGCATGGCCCGCGGCAAGTCGTCGGATGGGGCCGAGGCCACGCCCTGCGAGATGACCAAGTGGTTCGATACCAACTACCACTATCTGGTCCCCGAGCTGCATGCCGGCATGATCTTCGAGCAGGGCTCGAGCAAGCTGTTCGACGAGACCCGCGACGCCATCGAGCAGGGCTACCACCCCAAGCCCGTGCTGGTGGGTCCGCTCACCTGGTTGTGGCTGGGCAAGGCCAAGGGCGAGGACTTCGACAAGCTGGAGCTGCTGGACCGGCTGATCCCCGCCTATGTGCGGATCCTGGGCCGGCTTTCCGAGATGGGCGCGGAGTGGGTGCAGCTGGACGAGCCTATCCTGGCGCTGGACCTGCCCGAGGAGTGGCGGGAAGGGTTTACCCGCGCCTATAACCTGCTGGTGAACCGGGGCCCCAAGGTGATGGTGGCCGCTTACTATGGAAGCCTGGGCGACAATCGTGACCTGGCATGCTCGGTGCCGGTGGATGGCCTGCACGTGGACGGCGTGCGCGGGGCGTCGGAGCTGGAGGGCGTGGCCGAGGCCCTGCCTCCCGGGACGCTTCTGTCGGCGGGCGTGATCGACGGCCGTAACGTCTGGCGGGCCGACCTGGAGCAGCTCCTGGCACGGCTCCGGGACCTGGAGCGCGTTCTCGGATCCGAGCGGCTCTGGGTGGCGCCCTCCTGCTCCCTGCTCCACGTGCCGGTGGACCTGGCGGAGGAGCACGGTCTGGACGAGCAGCTTCGCGGCTGGCTCGCCTTCGCGGTGCAGAAGCTGGACGAGGTGGCGCTGCTGAAGCGGGCCTTGAACGAGGGGCGCGAGCCGGTGGCCAAGGAGCTGACAGTGAGCGCCGCCGCGGCCGGTTCCCGCCGCGAATCGGACCGCGTCCGCCGGGACGGGGTCCGCGAGCGGCTGGCCGGCCTTACCCCGGCCATGGCGCGGCGGGACCATCCCTATGCGGAGCGCCGACGCCACCAGCGGACCAATCTGCGCCTTCCCGAGCTGCCCACCACCAGCATCGGCTCCTTCCCGCAGACGGCGGAGATCCGCCGGGCGCGGCGTGAGTACAAGGCCGGGCGGCTGTCGGAGGCCGACTACGATGCCGCCATGAAGGCCACCATCGCCGAGGACGTGCGCCTGCAGGAGGAGATCGGCCTGGACATGCTGGTGCACGGCGAGCCCGAGCGCCCCGACATGGTGGAGTACTTCGGCCAGCAGCTCGACGGCTTCGCCTTCACCACCAACGGCTGGGTGCAGAGCTACGGCTCCCGCTGCGTGCGCCCGCCGGTGATCTACGGCGACGTGAACCGCCCCGAGCCCATGACCGTGGACTGGTCGCTGTACGCCCAGTCGCTTACCGACAAGCCCATGAAGGGCATGCTCACCGGCCCGGTGACCATCCTGCAGTGGTCCTTCGTGCGCGACGACCAGCCGCGCGCCGATACCGCCCGCCAGATCGCCCTGGCCATGCGCGACGAGGTGAGCGATCTGGAGTCCGCCGGCCTGCGCGCCATCCAGGTAGACGAGCCGGCCCTGCGCGAGGGCCTGCCGCTGCGCCGGGCGGACCGGCAGGACTATCTGGACTGGGCGGTGGAGGCCTTCCGCATCGCCACCAGCGGCGTCTCCGATGCCACACAGATCCATACCCACATGTGCTACGCCGAGTTTAACGACATCATCGAGACCATCGCCGCCCTGGATGCCGACGTGATTTCGGTGGAAGCGTCGCGCTCGGAGATGGAGCTGCTGGAGGTCTTCCGGGACTACGAGTACCCCAACGAGATCGGCCCGGGCGTCTACGACATCCACTCGCCGCGCGTCCCGAGCGTAGAGGAGATGGTGGCGCTACTGGAGAAGGCCGAGCAGGTTATCCCGCGCGACCGGCTGTGGGTGAACCCCGACTGTGGCCTCAAGACCCGCGGTTGGGAGCAGGTCCGTCCGGCCCTGGGGCACATGGTGGCCGCAGCGCGCAAGATGCGGGAGCGTCAGCCGGTTAGCTGAGCGGGGTAGGCTGTCCCGCAAGAAGGCCCGCTAAGTGGCGGGCCTTCTTGCGGTTGGGTGCCGGTGCGTGGTCAGGCCGGTGCCTGCAGGCCCAGCTGCGCCGCCAGCTCATCCATGTGGGGCTCCTGGATGCCGAGAGTGCGCAGGCCTTCCCAGGTCTTGGCCACGTATTCGGTGTTCGGGCCGGAGCGGCCGGCGGCCCGCCGGATGATGGCGGCCGCCTCCGGGGTGGAGAAGTCCGTGCGGCAGCGAGGATGGTCGGGGTTGGCCACGTAGGTCAGGGCCGTCTCCTCGCCGCCGGCCACCCACACCGGCAGCCAGGCCCGCTGGTACACCGAGTCGCCCAGCTCGCGCTGGTCCAGATTGGCCTGGACCTCGGCCTCCCGGCCGCGCGGGACGCGGAAGGCCACGCCCCGGCAGACGGTTGCCTCGGCAGGGATCAGCCCCAGCACCAAGCCGGGGAATTCCCAGGTGCCGCGGTGGTCGTGGGTGTAGACGCAGAAACGGCGGGCGAAGCCCCGAACTTCGGCCAAATGGGCTTCCTCGTGGGGAAAGCCCGGGTTCCACACCAGACTGCCGAAGCCGAAGACCCACATTGGCTGGTCCCTCGTTGATGCCATGCACCCCCAGTTTAACCCGGGCCCTGCGGGTGGTCAGGGGCCTTTCCGGGAGCTCTCGCCGGCCCTATTGCTCGTGGTACAGCTTGCCGCCGCTTTCGCGGAATTCCACGGCCTTTTCCTGCATGCCCGCCTCCAGGGCCGTCTCGCTGTCCACGCCCTGGGCCGCGGCGTAGTCGCGCACCTCCTGGGTGATCTTCATGGAGCAGAAGTGCGGGCCGCACATGGAGCAGAAGTGGGCCACCTTGGCGGAATCCTGCGGCAGGGTCTCGTCGTGGAACTCCTTGGCCTTGTCCGGATCCAGGCCGAGGTTGAACTGGTCCTCCCAGCGGAACTCGAAGCGCGCCTTGGAAAGGGCGTTGTCGCGCACCTGGGCGCCCGGGAAGCCCTTGGCCAGGTCGGCGGCGTGGGCGGCGATCTTGTAGGTGACGATGCCCTCGCGCACATCGTGCTTGTTGGGCAGGCCCAGGTGCTCCTTGGGCGTCACGTAGCACAGCATGGCCGTGCCGTACCAGCCGATGTTGGCGGCGCCGATGCCGGAGGTGATGTGGTCGTAGCCGGGGGCGATGTCGGTGGTCAGCGGGCCCAGGGTGTAGAAGGGCGCCTCGCTGCAATCACTCAGCTCCGCCTCCATGTTCTCCTTGATGCGCTGCATGGGCACGTGGCCCGGCCCCTCGATCATCACCTGGCAGTCGTTGGCCCAGGCCCGATCGGTGAGCTCGCCGAGGGTGCGCAGCTCCGCCATCTGCGCCTCGTCGTTGGCGTCGAACACCGACCCCGGGCGCAGGCCGTCGCCGAGCGAGAAGGAGACGTCGTAGGCCTTCATGATCTCGCAGATCTCGTCGAAATGCGTGTAGAGGAAGGACTCGGTGTGGTGGGCCAGGCACCACTTGGCCATGATGGAGCCGCCTCGGGAAACGATGCCGGTCTTGCGCTTGGCGGTCATGGGCACGAAGGGCAGGCGCACCCCGGCGTGGATGGTGAAGTAGTCCACGCCCTGCTCGGCCTGCTCGATGAGCGTGTCGCGGAACAGCTCCCAGGTGAGCTCCTCGGCTTTGCCGTTCACCTTCTCCAGGGCCTGGTACATGGGCACTGTGCCGATGGGGACCGGGGAGTTGCGCAGGATCCACTCGCGGGTCTCGTGGATGTGCTTGCCGGTGGACAGGTCCATGACCGTGTCCGCGCCCCAGCGGATGGCCCAGATCATCTTCTCCACCTCCTCGTCGATGGAGGAGGTAACCGCCGAGTTGCCGAGGTTGGCGTTCACCTTCACCCGGAAGTTGCGGCCGATGGCCATGGGCTCCGACTCGGGGTGGTTAATGTTGGCCGGGATGATGGCGCGGCCCGCGGCCACCTCCTGGCGCACGAATTCGGGGGTGAACTCCTCGGGCAGGGCGGCGCCGAAGGATTCCCCGGGGTGCTGGGCCAGTAGTCCGGCGGCCTCGTAGGCCTCGCGCATCTCGGCCAGCCGGTTGTTCTCCCGGATGGCGATGTATTCCATCTCCGGGGTGATGATGCCCCGGCGGGCGTAGTGCATCTGGGTGACGTTGGCGCCGTCCGTGGCGCGGCGCGGCGTGCGCAGGTGCTCGAAGCGCAGCCCGGCGGTGGCCGGATCCTCGCGGCGCTCCCGGCCGAAGGCGGAGGTAGGGCCGTCCAGCGCTTCGCTGTCGGCCCGCTCGGCGATCCAGCCGGCGCGCACGTCGGGCAGGCCGCGGCGCAAGTCGATGTCCGCCTCCGGATCCGTGTAGGGGCCGGCGGTGTCGTAGACGGTGATCGGCGGATTGTCCTCGGCGCCGAACTGCGTGGAGGTGGGCGACTGGGCGATCTCACGCATGGGCACGCGCAGGTCCGGGCGGCTGCCCGTCACGTGGATCTTCCGGCTGCCGGCGAACGGCCGGCGGACCTCGTCCGCCACGCGGGTGGCGCCTTCCTGGACGGCTTGCGTCTGGGTGCTCATCTTTGCTTCCTCCCCCGGCCGAACCGCCGGTGGCTCGAAAAGGCGAATTCAGGTTCGGAGGAGGCGAGACGGCAAGGGGCGGGCGGGAGTCGGCAAAGGATGGACAGAAGGCAGGGGCCCACGACGGACGCCCACGCACAGCCGAACGGATGCCGCACTCTTCCTGCGCCGGTATTACCCGGTTCAGGTTCCAAGGGTCGTCCCGCCCAACGGGACCTCTCAGCCGTTCCCGGCTCCCCCGAGTGGTAACTGCCCATGTTGCCCCAGCCACCACTCCCAAGCAAGTAGGGGCGCTTACAGAGGTATAACCACGGAGTATACGGAGGCTGGCCACCAAGGTGGTCAGGGGATTGTTTGTGCGGCCCGATGGCTTTGCCCAGAGGCCGAGCTGTCGTTGCGGGAGTGGCTTTCAGCCGCGACTTATTTGCCGCTTCGGGGCGTCGCGACCGGAGGTCGCTCCCACAATGGATTTCTGCCCCGGAGGGCAGTCCGGAGCCCAGAATGGACAAAGCCCTGCGCGCTCCGTGCACTTCGTGGTGATTCGCCGATTGTAGAAGCTGGAATTCACGGGTGCGCAGCGGACGAGCCTGGCATATCGGCCCCGTGGCCCTCCCCCGAGCCGCCGCCCGGGAGGTCGGCCACCAGCGCCCGGTCGATGTCCTCAAAGCGCCGGATTTCGCCACCGTGGTCCGCGCGGAAGGCCTCGGCGGCGGACCGCCCGGCGAAGGAGGCCAGGGTCGGCCCCATGGCGCCGCGGCGGTCGCTCCCCACCACGTAAAAGGCCTCCCGGGCGGGTATCCAGGCGGGGTCCGTTTTGTTGGGCCGGTCCCAGGGGGTCACCCCCATGTCGTTCACGTAAAGCGCCCGGATGCGGTGGGCACGGGGACTGTCCCCCTCCAGCAGGTAGGCGAAGAAGTCCCGGGTGGAGCAGAAATGCCTCGGCTCCGATTTGCCCTTCAGGAAGAGCTGGGCCTTGGGGCCCGGGTAGTCCACCACGGTCATCCCGCATACGGCGCAGGCGGCGGAGCGGTCCGGGGCTTCCGGATCCGGAGCGGCCGTTCGCTGTCCCCCGCCGCTGCAGGCGAGCAGGAGCAGGGCCACGGAGAGGGCGGCAAAAAGGTTTCGCGTCATGGAACGGCCTCCTAAGCGGCCTCGCCGCGATTGAACAGCCACGCCGCCAGGGCCAGCGGTGCGACCACCCAGGCGGCCAGCGCCGCGAGTAGCAGGGTGCGGGAAAAGAGGGCCTCCGGTACAACCGAGACCAGTCCCGAGCTGCGGGCCACCGCGTCGAATCCCGCTAGGTTGATCAGGCGGTAGACGTCGGCCGGATTGAGCAGAAGCAGGTAGGGAAAGACACCGCCGCCCACCGCGCCCTCGGTGGCCACCAGCAGGCCCAGCAGGACCAGGTCGAAGAACAGCGCGAAGGCGAACCAGAGCAGCAGCGCCATGCCGGCGGCCCGGGTCTTTTCCGCCGCCGCCGCGGAGACCACGTAGGCAAGGCTCTGGAAGGCCAGGGCCAGCAGGATGGAGGTGGCGACGAACAGGCCGAAGGCCTCCCAGGCCTCCGGTCCCCCCGCTTCGGGGCTGAGCATCGCCAGGAGTCCTCCGGCCACGCTGAATCCCAGCAGGATGGAGAGGGTCAGGATGGCCGCCTGGCCGAGGAACTTGCCCACGAAGATCTGCCAGCGCTGCACCGGATAGCCGAGCAGCAGGAGTAGGGTGCCCTGCTCGCGCTCGCCGACGATGGCGCCGTAGCAGAGCACCAGGGCGATCAGCGGGATCAGGTAGATGGCCAGGCTGGTGAGGCTGGCGATGGTCACGCCCATGGGCGTGAAGCCCACGCGGCCGCTGGGGGCCGCGCCGAAGTAGGCGAGGGCCAGGGCGAGCACGGCGAGGGCCACGGACACGGCCAGCACCCACCGGTTGCGGACGCCGTCGCGGAATTCCTTCCGGGCCAGGGCGAGGGTGGGGGTCATTGCATAATCCCGGGCTTGGGCTGGTCACTTTTACGTGGAAGGCGGTCTTGGTGGGGGCGACCTCCGGTGGTGGCGGGGAGGCTGCCCGAGAATGTCGCGACCGGGAGGCCGCCCCCACAGGCCCTTGTCCGCGCCAAAGGCCCGGAAAGGGCGAGGGTCGCTTGCCCGGCATCGGTCCCCCGGTTCGCCATCAGCCGGCCCCTTCCCCGGCCAGGCCGAAATGGCTGTAGATGTCCGCCAGGGAAGGCGGCGCCACCTCCACATCGGAGACCGTTTCGGTGGCGGTTACCCGCTCCAGGACGGTGAGCTTCTGCGCCTCGCCGCAGGTTACCCGCAGGCCGTCCCCGTCGCCCTCTGCGCCCACGTTCTCCAGGGCGTTCAGCGTATCGCGAAGGCCGCCCAGGTCCCGGCCACGGACGCGGATGCGGATCCGCAGCCCGGCGCGCTGCCGGAGGGCGCGCAGGTTCCCCTCCGCCAGCAGGCGGCCATGACCGAGAATGGCCAGGGTGTCGGCGCGCTCCTCGATCTCGGCGAGGATATGGGAGGACAGGATGATGGTGGCGCCGCGGGAGCGAAGCTCTTCCAGCCGGGCGTAGAATTCCTCCGTGGCCTGGGGGTCCAGGCCCACAGTGGGCTCGTCCAGCAGGAGCATATCGGGCTCGCCCAGCAGCGCCTGCGCCAGTCCCAGGCGCTGCCGCATGCCCTTGGAATAGGTGCGTACCTTGCGGTCGCCTGCCCGCTCCAGGCCCACCCCCGCCAGCACCTCCCGGCACCGGCGACGGCCCACGCCCTTGAGGTCGGCGAAGAAGCCCAGCACCTCCGCGCCGGTGAGCTGGTCGTAGAAGGCCACGTTCTCCGGCAGGTAGCCTACCCGGCGGCGGGTCTGGGCACCCTCGGCGCCGCGGGGCTCCCGTCCCAGCAGCCGCACCCGTCCGGTGGTGGGCGTGAGGATGCCGAGGAGCATCTTCATCACCGTGGTCTTGCCCGCGGCGTTATGCCCGATCAGCCCCAGGATCCGGCCCTTCGGCACGTGCAGGTCCAGCTCGCGAACGGCCTCCGTATCGCCGAACCGCTTGCTCACCCCGGCCAGCTCGGCGGCCACGGCCTCCGTGCCCTCTTCAAAGCTCATGAACCGATCCCTTGCGGATCCATCAGGGGATGGCGGTCCGTGACGCCCGGATTGCGCAGGGCCGGGAACTGCCGCTGGATCCAGCGCAGGGTCTGCACCGCCGGGCTCTTGAGCAGGATGCGCGCCAGCGGGTATTTCCAGACGAGCCGGTCCACCACGTCGTTGGGGCGGTAGGGAATGTCGCCCACGCCGTCACCGTTCGTGTCCCAGCCCATGTAATCGCTCCAGTAATTGCCGCGGCCGTCCAGGGACCACTCCTGCTCCCGGTTGCCCACGTATTTCACCTGGTTGCGGGAGTGCAGGAAGGCGTTGCGGTGGATCCGGTTATGGAAGGAGCCCGCCGTGAGGTGAATGCCCACCTCGCAGCCCTTGAAGCGGTTTTGATGCAGGTCGTTGTACTGGGCGTTGTAGACGAAGGCGCATTTCTCCGGACCGGGGGCGACCCGGTTGTGGTGAATCGCGCTTTTCTTCACGTAGTTGAGAAGGAAGCCGTAGTCCTCGTCGCCGTCGGAACGGTTGTGGTGCACCTCGAGGCCGTCCGACATCATCAGGGCGTAGCCCGCCCGGGTGTTGTTGGTGCGGTTGCCGGTCACCTCGTTGCGGTGGGAGTACATGTAGTGGACCCCGTAGCGGAGGTGGTGGAAATGGTTGGCGTGGATGACGTTGCCGCCGTGGGAGACCTCGATGTAGATGCCGTCGCGGGTCTCCCAGACCTCGTTGTCCGCCACCAGGGCCCCGGAGACGTTCCACAGCTGGATGCCGTTCCCCCGCTCGGGGGAGACCACCTCCGTATTGCCGTGGATGCGGTTGCCCCGGATCACGGGAGCGTGGGCCCCGTCCACCCAGACGCCCCAGGCGGTGTGGTCGATGAAGCATTCCTCGATGCGGGTGCCGGCGGCCTCCTGCTCCACGAACACCCCGGCGTTCATGGCGTTCAGGTCCATGCCGGAATCGCGGATCTCCAGGTTGCGGATGGCGATCCCGGGCGCGGAGACCCGGATCACGTCCCCGGAGCCGCCGCCGTCCAGCACCGCGCCTTCCCTGCCCAGCAGGGTCAGGGGCTTGGTCAGGGTCAGGTTGTTCACCGGGTGCCGCCCGGCCGGTACCACCACGGTATCCCCTTCCGCTGCCCGCGCTACCACGGTCTGCAAAGACTCCCCGGGCGCCGGACGGACCTCGGCCGCGGACAGGGGGAGGGAAACCGTACACAGCAGGGCCAGCAGGCCCGGCAAGTGGCGAAAGATTCGCAAGTCGGAACCGCCTCTCTCCGGAACATGGGCCGGGGACGGGCGCCGCCGCCCCCGGACGCGTCAGCGGCCTTCAGGCCTTCTCCACGATCATGCGGCCGCGCATCTCCATGTGGAGGGCGTGGCAGAACCACTGGCAGTAGTACCAGTGCACCCCGGGCTCGTCGGCGGTGAACGTCACCGAGGAGGTCTGCTGCGGCGAGATCTCCATGGCCACGTCGAAGTTGGTCAGCGTGAAGCCGTGGGTCAGGTCCTCGATGTTGTCCACATTGGTGAGCGCCACCGTCACCTCGTCGCCTTCCTGAACCCGGAGCTCGGTGATGTGGTAATTGGGCGCCGAGGAGGTCATATAGACCCGCACCTGGTTGCCGTCGCGGACCA
Organism: Thiohalorhabdus sp. Cl-TMA; assembly: GCF_041821045.1. Taxonomy (NCBI): domain Bacteria; kingdom Pseudomonadati; phylum Pseudomonadota; class Gammaproteobacteria; order Thiohalorhabdales; family Thiohalorhabdaceae; genus Thiohalorhabdus; species Thiohalorhabdus methylotrophus. Next base: position 429,581 of record NZ_JBGUAW010000002.1, read on the forward strand.
CCTTGTTGGCCTTGGTCAGGTCGCTGATGCCGTCGGCCTTTGCCTGGGCCTTGATGTCGTCGAACCACGGGTCGTCCCGCGACCAGATCTTGCGGGGATTGACCTGGTCGGCCCGGGCCATCACGCAGTCGTGGGGCTCCGAGAAGGTGGGGCCGTCATGGACGATCCGCATCTTGTCGCCGGAGATATCGATGAGCTGGTCGTTCTCCGGCTTCAGGGGACCCACGTTGAGGAACCGGTCCTTGGAGAACTTCTGGAGGCTCACCAGCCACTTGCCGTCGGCGTCCTTGGTTTCCGCCAGGGTGGCGTTGTTGTGGCCGGGCTGGTAGTGGACGTCCAGCTTCTGTTTGATGGGATTGGTGTCGCCGCCCTGGAACGCCTCGATGGCCTCCTGGATGTTCCACTTGGCGATCCGGGAGTCGATGAACAGCGTTGTGTAGGCGTTGCCCCGCCCGTCGTAGGTGGTGTGCAGGGGGCCGAGGCCCAGCTCCGGCTCGGCGACCACTGCCTCCCGGGGGTTCTTCATGGCACCCCTGAAGTAGGCGTCGAGCTTGTCGATCTCCACCACCGTGACGGTGGGCGACAGCTTGCCGTTGGCGACGAAGTACTTGCCGTCGGGGGTGGTGTTGATGCCGTGCGGACCCTTGGGTACGGGGATGTACATGGTCAGGTCCGAGCCCTTGGTGCCGTCCACCACCGGCACGTCCGAGTCGCCGATGGTCTTGTAGCGGCCCTTCTTGACCGCCTCCTCGATGCGCGGGATGTCGAATACCACCACGTGGTCCCGGTCCTTGCGCATCATGCCCGCCAGATGCGCGGCGTTCTCCGAGTTGTAGCAGGTGGAGAAGGCGTACCGGCCCTTGTAGTCGCAGTTGGTGTTGTCCAGGTTGCCGTCCACCAGCACCTGCCACTTCACCTCCATAGTGTCGGAGTCCACGCCCGCGAAAACCGTCTGGTACTTGTCGGGGCTGTCCATGTCCCGTCCGTCGTTGGGCTGCGGGATCATGAACTCGCAGTTGCAGAACAGGTAGCCCGTCTTGGGGTGCTTCTGCGGGCGCACGCCGTGTACCGCCTGGGCGTTGGGGATCTGGACGATCTTGTCGGTCTTCATGATGTCCAGGCGAATACGGGCCACCCGGGAGTTCGCCTTGTCGTTGATGAAGCAGTAGCGGCCGTCGTAGCTGCCCTCCGTCAGGGACAGATGGGGGTGGTGGGTATCGCCGTTACGCAGCACGCCGCCCTGCTTGTCGGCGCGCCGTTTACCCGCCGGGGTCAGTCCCTCATAGAGGATCTTGCGGGATTCGTTGGTGATTCCCCAGCCGGTGGCGCCGTCCCAGTTGAATACGGGGATGCGCAACAGCTCGCGCATGGACGGCACCCCCATGATCCGGAGCTCGCCGCTCTGCCCGGCGCTCCAGAAGCCGTAGTAGGTATCCAGCTCGCCGGGGGCCACGTGGGCGTCCTGCTTGCCCTCCGCCGCCCGGGCTGGACTGCTGGAAAGGGGCCAGCTGCCCGCCGCCAGGCCGGCTCCCACCACGGCGCTGCTGGCGGTGGTGCCGAAGAACTGGCGCCGGGTGAGCCCGGTCGGGGATTCCGCTTCGGTTTCCGGCGGTTGCTCGGGCGCCTTTTCGTCGTCGGTCATGCTTCTCCCTCCTATGCCGCTGGGGCGTGGTGTCGGGCCCCTCTGGCGGGCCCGGCATGTTCAGTCGTTCACCGGCTCGATCCGGGGCTCCGTCCCGCCCAGGGCTTCTTCCATCTCCCGGGCCTTGCGGCGCGCCTTCGGGCCGCGCTCGCGGCGCTTGCGGCGCTGCACCATGGGCGGGCACTTGTGCTCGTTCCAGTAGGTGGTCTGGCAGTCCAGGCAGAAGTGGCACTCGTTGGGGTTGATGTGCCCCTCGGGGTGGATCGCCTGGACCTCGCATTCGTTGGCGCAGATTTGGCAGGGGCTGCCGCACTCCTTGTGGCGCTGTGGCGCTTGAGCCAGTCGAACAACCGGATGCGTGCCGGGATGGCGAGCGCCGCGCCGAGGGGGCACAGGTAGCGGCAATAGAATTTGTGCTGGAAGGCCGAGGCCACCACCAGCAGCTCGGCGTAGAGGGCGAAGCCCCACTCGCGGAAGAAGTGCATGGTGATGGCGGTCTTGAAGGGCTCCACCTCCGCGTATTTCTCCGCGGTGGCCATGGACTGCAGGCTGAGGCCGAACAGCACCAGCAGGATCACGTACTTGATGGCCCACAGCCGCTCGTGGACCTTGAACGGCACCTCGATCTGGGGCAGGCGCAGGAGGTAGCGGCCGATATAGTTGGCGTAGTCCTGCAGGGCGCCGAAGGGGCACAGCCAGCCGCAGTACACGCCGCGGCCCCAGAGCAGCAGGGAGACCGCAACGAAGGTCCAGAGGATGAACACCAGGGGGTCCATCAGGAAGGTGGTCCAGGAGAACTCGCCGATCACGGCGTTGGCGAAGGTGAGCACGTTCACCACCGAGAGCTGTGCCAGTGCGTACCAGCCGATCCAGAACAAGGTGAACAGCAGGAAGCCGCGCCGCAGGTAGAAGAGTAGGCGGGGGCGCTTGGCCAGCCACTCCTGGAAGACCAGGATGGCGGTCAGCAGGATCAGCGCCGTGACCAGGACACCGATCTGCACCGTCTTGTCGAGCCAGATGCGCTTCCAGGTGGGCAGGGGCTCCGCTGGCGGCTCCGCGGCAATGAAGTACTGCTCGGGGAGCTGATAGCGCCCGTTGAAGTTGACGAACTCCCTTTTCAGCGGGGTCACGGAGCGTCCCACCCGCAGCACCATGCTCCAGGGCGCGCCCGGGTCCAGCTCGAACTTCTCGCGGACCTTGAAGATGCCCAGCTCCTCGAAGGGCGGATGGCCCTCGCTCGCCAGGGAGCCGATGCGCTGATGATCGAGGTCCTGGAAGGTCACCGTGTCGATGCCCTGCTCCAGGCGGATGCGGTCGAAGATGCCGCCCCGGACGTAGCCGCTGCCCTTGAAGGAGTAGGGCCCCGTGCCCATGATCAGCAGGGCGTGCTCGCCTTCCTCGAGCCGGTCCATGAGCCGCCGGTACCGGGACTCGCCAAGGAGGTTGCGGCCGATAGTGGGAGCGTTCAGGTAGGCGAAGTAGAGGTCGATGAAGCGGTCATCGCCCTGCAGGCCGGCCAGCTCGCTGCCCGACCACTGCTCGGTGACGCCCTGTTCCGCGAAGCGCTCGTTGACCTCCTTGGCGGTGAGGTGCAGGTACCGGATGGCCCCCTCGCCGAGCAGCTCCTTCCAGGATTTCTCCTTGAACAAGTCGGTTTTGATGGTGGCCGGCTCGCGCTCGGCGGCCACCTCACCCTCGATGATGCCGCGGCTCCGGGCCATGCGCCGGGCGGCGGCCATGACCGTGTCGTTGGCCGCCATCACCGTAACCGTGGCACCGCTGATGCCGTCCAGGGCGATGGTGCTCCCCTCGCCGCCGCCGCCCACCTTGGCGTGCGCGGTCACGGGGACGCCCGCGAACTGGTCCACGAAGTCGAACAGGGTGGATTCGGGGATGCCGATCTTGAGGATGGGCTCCTCGTGGTGGAGCACCTTCACCCCGGTAATGGTGCCCCGGGTGTCCATGCCCACCAGCATCACCACCGGTTTGCCGGAATAGGCGGGGATATGCACCACCTCGCCGGTGATGAATACATAGCCCACCACCTTCCCCCCCGCGCCTTTCCCTCCGCCCGAACGGCGCCCCTTGTACACGGGCGCGGCCGGAGGGTCGCCCCGGGGCTCGCCCACCGATTTGCCCGCCTCGGGCATCACCTCCCGCACGGGATAGCGCTCGGCGAAGGACTCGGCGGCCACCGCCGCGCCCGCCTGGAGCAAGACGAGAACCCCGAGGGTGATAGCCAGCAATGGTTGAGCGGGGCGGGGGCTATTCAAGGTTGTCCGCATATGGGTGTTATCCCCGAGCCGGGTGTGGCAAATGCCGCAATATTTTTGGGGGAATATAGGCGTTGAATGGCGCGGGGGAAATGATTGTTGTCAATGCAATGCAACATCGGGGAGGCCGAGACTTGCCGCGCTACCCGCTCGAGCGGGCACAGCCGCACGCCAGTCCCAGGAGGCGAACATGACCGACTTTCCCCATCCCCCGGTGCTGGTGGGCGCTTTCCGGCTCCACCTCCGGTGTTGTCCCGACTGCCTCCACAGCGCCGCGCTCAGCCGGGTTTGGAATCATGTGGTGGCGGGGCAGGCCTTCGGGCGCCGCATGCGGGACCTGGAGGGCAACCGGATCGCCGTGGAGGTTACCGAAACCGGCAATGCCTGGAGCTTTCAGGTCCGCGCGCCCCGCCTCCACCCCATCCGTGGCGAGTGCGGATGGGATGTGCGCGTGCGCGGCCGCGCCGAGGATTTGCTGCGCCTGGCGCTGGGGATGGAGGACGCCGACACGCTATTCTTCAACCGGCGCCTGTGCATGGAGGGGGATACGGCCACCGGGCTGTACTTGAAGAACTTGCTGGATGCCCTGGAGGTGGACTGGGAGGCGCATAGCAGGGCGATCACGATGACCCTGCCAGGACCACTACGGAAATCGGCCCGGGAAATCCTGCGGCGTGTTCGGCCGGAACAGCGCCTGGCGGCCCTACGGCGGCTTTTGCCACGGAACCGGTTGGTAAATGGTACGGGGTACGAGACCCAGAGATCCTGGACTGGGCAGGGAAGTTATCAAGAAACGGGATAGGAAGGTTCAGGGAGGGTTTTGTTGTTTTAGAGTCTCGATTTCCTTTTCAAGAAAATCGATCCGGCTTCGAAGCAGCCAAACCGCTGCTTCCAATCGTGTCCTTGCCTTAATTTTGGGGAATATCCGGCGGACGTGGGTTTTGACCGTTCCGTCACATATTCCCAGCCTTCTTGCAATGTGCTTGTTCGTCAGTCCCTCCGCGATCAGAAAGAGAATTTCCCTTTCCCGTTCGGTCAGGTCGCAGCGCTCATTTCCCTCTACAAATTGATTCTGGTCGGATTGGTGCGGAGGGCAATTTGGTAGGTACGAGTATTGTCCTGGAGAGCGATACAGAAAGCTCATGGAGGAAGGCCTCTTTAATGGATATTCCAGTCTATACGGCGCTTCCCCGAATAGAGGAAGCGCCGGAGGATTTTAGCTGTGCGCCGCGAAAGGATGGTTTTCGTCCTTCCTCCGGGAAAGCATGTCTTGGACCTTGGGCTCCCCGGCCACAGCATTCTGGAGAGCCTCTTTGGTGGCTTGATAATTCCAGTCTTGGATCTTGTTGTCGTCCTCGGCTTCCCAGTGAATGAAAACCCCCACGCTCAAAAACAGGTCATCGGCCTGATCCAGGGGGATGGTGCCCTCTTCGACACAATCGGCTACCGCCATGGAGATGCCCCTCTGGGCCGGACCGAACATCTGGACCGCCTGTTTTTCGCCCTTAATGGTCACTTTATTGAATATCGCGGTGGCCGGCTTGACCATCAGGTTGGGGGCAATCACTGCCAAAAGCCCGTTGTGTCCTTCTTTTTGATTCGTCAGGGTTTGGCAGAACATGGTCTCGGCAGCGCTACCGCTCGGCCCCATGATCAGGTCAATGTGGGCCAATTCGGTATCGTCTCCGACGAGGGATTCTCCAACCAGCGTTTTCGAAATCTTTTGCATGATCTTGTTCCTTGTAGATTGGTTGCTTGACTACCAGTGTTCGAAGTGAACTACTTCCCGTGCCGGTGCTGAGTCTCCTTTCATCTAGCTGTTAGGCGGATCAGCGGAAAAGCCCGAAGGTCCGAAAGAGCCATGACGTTTCCTCTCAGCCCATTTAGGAAAATATCCAGAACCAAGCCGCATTCGATGGACAGGATTTTTTGGCAAATGCCAAATGCGGTGACCACCAATATGGCGGGGATGGCTCCGTTACCCGTCGCTTCAGGGATTTGCGGGTATACCGCGGAGAGGCCCATCTTTCCATAGGATGATTACGCTGTAGCGTTCCTCTAGATAGGCAAACTTTGTTCCAAAGATGGCTTCCTGAAAAATAATAAAAAAATCAAAGATTTGGCGTTTTGCGGGCTTATGGTGTGTCAAAGCGTCAGGTCAAATCGACATTTGGCGTGGAGAGAAGGAATGGTTATGGAAGGTGTAAATTCGAATTTTTCGAAAATACCGCTTTTCTGCTAGGGGGTGTTCAATGGTTCCGAGGAAAGGCTCCCTTTGGCGCCGGTACACGAATGGCGGTCACAAAGATTGAAACGGGAGGATTGGCGTTAGCCCTCTATTCCAAAGCGAAAAGGAAATATCGGATGTTGCCTGGGGGGCGGCGGCAGCCGGAGGAAGCGCTACACGAGGCTATTTGGGAATCGGCCGCCCGGGCCCGAACTAAAGGGGGACGGAAAGCCCCCCTTTTGCGCAATTGAGGGCCTTCGCCCCGCCTTCCAACCGGAGATGGTCGCCGACGGGATTACATTCTCCAGGTCAGCCCGAACCCAAGCTGCCAGGAAGAGACCCGGGCCTTGGTATGACCTCCGAAATCCCGGTCATTCTCGAACTGCCAGCCAAAATGGATGTCTCCATCCAGCCCTTCCATGACAAGGTCCTTATAGCCCAGCCCTACCGTGGCGCGGTGCTCGTAGATCACTACCGTTTGGGTGGCCTGAAGGTACTGAATAACAGGTGTCGACAATGGAATCACCTTGCCGCCCACGCCTGCCTGGACTTGGTCGAGCCCGCCCAGAGATTCGGGAGAATCCTTGTTTGGATCCTCGGCGTATCCATAGCCCAAACGGAACCGCCAATCACCGCTACTCAGTTGAGCTCCCAGGCTTCCCACCGTTTGGTCGTTATATACATCCCCCCAGAACTTGCTCTGTTCCCAGGATTTATGAATCACATCAAGGGCCAGCAGCAGCCTGCCATCCAATAGGCTGCGGTTTGACAAGCCAAAGCCCAGATTGGCCGGCTGCTCGACAGTCTGTGAGGAATAGGAGGGGAAGCCCCCGGAAGTGGAGTCGGTCTGGAAAGCGTTTTTGAAGGTGTGGCTGAGCTCGGTTTGGTAATACAAGGCGGTAGTCGTGTGGGCCGGAAGATCATAGGTGAGTCCCAGAGACCCGCGATATCCCAGGTCATGTACTTCGGCCCCGGAAGAGGCCAGTCCAGCGTCCAGCTGGGCAAAGCTGACGGTTAATGCGCCCCCGAGGCTAAGGCCATCGGCTAGCTCGAACCCACCACCGGCGTTGACTCCGAAAACGGTAAATTCCGCGCCGGCGCCGAGGCTTTTCGGCTCGTTTTTGAATTCCGCACCGATTCCGGAAATCGCGGAAAAACCGATTCCCAGGGTTCCGGGGATGCCGCCTCCGCGTAGATCCTGGGTAATGGCAATGTTCGGAACCGGAAAGGCCTGAGTGTTCGATTCCGCGTCGAATGCCGCACCGGTCACGCTCCCGTCGTGGTTGATCTCAACCCGAGGTTTGTAAAGCGTAGCTCCGAAGGCGGCTTGGGTTCCCCGGAATTGGCTGAGGGTGGCGGGGTTGCCGTACAGGGCGGAGGGTACGTCGAGCGGGGTAGCCAGACTGGTCCCGGCCATGCCGCCGGAAGCGGGCATCAGCGTATTGTGCAAATCGAACCCGTGGGGTCCGGCATTTGCCGGCAAAGCAGGGAGCCCTGATAAAAGCAGCACTGGAATGCAGGAGCGTCTGATGGAAACCTTTTTTGCGGGCATGGTTGGTCCTTTGTAAAGAAGGAAAAACGGTGCAAAGGAATTACAATGCCCTTAGCAATTGCTGTGCCGGAACGTAACCCGATAATTATAAAGTATAATTTTATTTTTTTTGGCGGCTTATTTTGGATATAGAGAAAATTTGTCATGTCATCGTGTCTTTTCTAAGGGGTTGGCTGAAAGCCGCAATGCCAGATAAAAGCAAAAAGATGGTAGCGTCAGGTAAAGGGTGATGAGGAACGGCGGTGGTTGAGGGCCGAAAGCTGGGCTCGGGAAGGGCGCCTTGCCTATAACCGAAGGGTTCCATTCAAGGACAATGCCCTGAGACCTTAGGTACTGAATTCGGCAAGGCCGGTTTGGTGCTCGAGTCCCCCAATTGGTCTCTGGAGATGTCCGGCCCGAGTTAAGGACTGCTTTGCTTGGTCAGGGGCTCAAAAATGGAAGGACAGCCCGCCCCGGCAGGAAGTGTCCTTTGCGCGAGCTGGTTTCTACCAAGTGGTGGTTATTGGCATTCCAGGAAAAAGGTTTTCAAGAAAGCAAGCAAGAGGGAGGGGAGGTAAAGCCCGGACCGGATGGCTACCCCTTACGCAGATCGGCGAAACTGCTGGGAATTCAGGATCCGGACAGGGCTTGGGTGTATCCTTCCAACGGTGGGAATTCTTTTTCTAGGGTCAGGGCAAAGGTCGCCCCTTTATTGATATTGTTGTAAGCGGTTAGTGAGCCACCATGAGAATCGATTATGGATTTTGTAATAGCAAGCCCCATGCCCGTACCGGATTTTTTGGTGGTAAAAAAGGGTTCAAATAACTTTTCCAGGAGACTGTCCGGTAATCCCGGCCCAGAATCTGTAACGGAAACATGGAGCGTTCCTTCCGAGTCCTCCCAGGTCTGAACGGTAATGGTTTGCCCCGCATTTTCATATTCAATCATGGCCTGGATACTATTGCGGATCAGGTTGAGAAGGGCCTGCTCTATTAGGACCCTATCCGCAATAAGAGACCCCGCGCCCTCGCCCAAATCTTCTAGAATGGTAATTCCTGTTTCGCGGGCTTCAATATTAGCGAAATGTACCACACCGTGAACGAATTCATTTAGAGAAAAAGTAGTAGGTGTGACCTCCTTCCTGGCAAACCGGCGAAGCCGGTTCATGATCTGTACAGCGCGATCCGCTTGTTCTTGAATACTCTCTGTCATGCGACGCAATTCTTTGGATTCAAGGCCTTCGTTGTCCATTAAACGAAGGCAGCTACTTCCATAATAAGCAATTGCTCCAAGGGGCTGGGCCAGTTCATGGATTAACTGGCTGCTCATCTCTCCGATAGTGGTTAATCTAGAAGCGTGGCAAAACTCCAACATTCGCTGGCGTTCTTGGTCCTGATTCTTCTTTTGTTCTGTTATATCGGACAATAGGGTATAAAATCCGATGGTAGTCCCGTCTTCCGATCGATCCGGTACGTAGGTTCCCCTAACAAATCGGGTTTCCCCGCCTGGAATAGGTAGCTCTGACTCGTATTCCACCCATTCTCCCGCGAGGGCGGATTGCACATGAGGTCGAATTTCCTCATAGACATTTTCCCCAAGCATGTCTTTTATGTGCTGTCCATAAAACTGCTCCCTTTTCCATCCAAACCAGTCTTCATAGGCCCTGTTATTAAAACGGTATCGCTCATCAGCGTCTATGTAGCCGATCAGGGCGGGTACAGTGTCGGTGATCAGGCGAAGCTGTTTCTCACTGTTGCGCAGGGCTAGCTCCGCATCTATGCGTTCCCGCTCGGCCTGAATCCGTGGTGTTACATCCTGGAAAATAACTATGGCGCCTTGAGGCGATGGGGTATCCGATAGAGGAGCCACCGTAATTTCAAGGAACAGGGGATCGTTTTGAGGGGTAATTAGTTTGTATACCTGTTCCGGGCCCGGACCGGATACAGGGGGGTTTTGATCTGACTGTATAAAGAGGCTTTGTAACCGTTTTTGCTCGTCATCAGGAAAGAAGTCTAGTAGTTTCTGGCCCAGAAGCTCCTGCTCGGTACTCTCAAGAAGGTTTTTGGCTTGTCGATTGACTGCAACAATTCGGCGATCCACGTTTAGTGTTACTACTCCTACTGGGGCCCGATCGAGCAAGCGGTCCAAATAGTGTGTTACTCGGGCCTGCCCTTCATGGAGGTTGGGGATATCGGCTTGGACCGCAGCCATGCGCCCACGGAAGATCTTGCGCTGCTGTGCCCTTTTTACCATTTCCTGGAAAATAGCCCCGAGCTCAGCATCATAATCCCCAGACCACAGTGTAATATCACTGCCCAGAAAAGGAGAAAAATGAAGTGCTTGCTTAAGTTTCTGGTGCTGCGAAGGAAAGGTAAGTATTAGAACAGGAATCCCGGTGTCCAATAGATGGGCTTGTTGCGCAATTTGAATTGGGTCATCGGCGGAGCGGCTAATAATCAGGGTAGAGGGAGAATTCCCTTGGTTTTTTATAAGGTCCTGGAATCCCTCCCTATCTGATACTTGCAGAAGGGACACTCGTTCCGGAATCAGCAACTGGAGTGGCTCGAAAGAATTCCGATCGGTGTCCACCAGAATAATGTACGGGTTATCTGCTTCCACATATTCTCCCATTAAAGTTGTTTTTGGGAGTTATGACGGTCCTAGCTTCTCGATTACTCCCGCCATTTATTTTTCCATGGTTAGGGGCTGAGAAGGGGTTGATCCAGTAAGGCTCTTCCCGCCCAGATCCGCAGGAGGTCGGTAGTGGGAGACATCACGTGCGCTGCTCGGGCGTCTCGGAGCATGCGATGAAGCTTGGACCCCTCTCCATAGGCCGTGCCCCCCATGAGCGTCATTACTTCATTGACGATATGCACAACGGCGTCTGCTGCTTCCGCCTTTGCTGAAAACACCGAAGTAAGACTGGAAGGCTGCCCCGCATCAAAAGATTGCGCCGCGTGGTATATGAGCTGTCGGGTTCGTTCGAATGTGCCCCAGAGCTCCCCCAAACGGTGCTGAACCACCGGTTGTTGAGCCAACGTCGAACCGCTGCTGGAGTAATGGCGCTGGCATAAATGCGTCTGGGCTTCCTCCAGGGCTCCCCCAGCAACCCCTAGATAGGTGCCAGCCATAGCCATTAAAAAATAGGGAACGATAACCTGGAATACATACCAGATCTGGTCCCCTTCCCTGCCCAGTAGATCGCGACGGTTAATAACAACATCATTCAGGGTGATCGTTCGGGAGGAATTTCCCCGGAGCCCGAGGCCTTGCCAATGAGGACCAATTTCCAACCCTTCGGCGTCTCCGGGGACTACTATGCAGGAGAATTGCCCCGGGGGGGCATGGGGCTCCGCCGCCACTGTGGAAACCACATATAGATCAGCATAACCCCCGTTGGTTACAAAGGTTTTTTTCCCCGAAACGCGAAACTGTTCAGGGGAAATGGCTTCCAGCGTGGTCTGAGGAAGGTAGAAATGCGTTCCGGTCCCCGGTTCGCTGAGAGAGAGGGTTGTCAAGTTGCCCCCCTCGACTATGGGACCAAGGTGCCGTTCCTGTTGGTAGGTGGTGGCCTTTGCAGCGATTACAGCGGTGCCGACACAATGCATCCCGAAGCACATGGCGGTTGACGCGCAATGCTGCCCAAGGGTCTCGCAGGATTGGGCAAGTGCTAGCAGTCCATATCCCAGACCGCCTGCCGAGGTGGGAGCTACCAAGCCCCCCAATCCGGCCTTTTGCAAACTGCGGAGGGACCTTTCGGGCCATGCCGCTTCCTGGTCTACCTGCTCGGCATTGGGCCCTGCCACCTCAAAAGCAATTTCTCGAATCGACTCAAGGGCCGTAGCTAGGCCTCCATCGTATTCAAATTCTGATCTCGGTGGTCCCATAGGTGCACCTTATAGAGGTGTGTTGGCAGGTATTTTCTAATCAGTAACGGTTACTATTGGGATCGGGATTTACTTGAAGTATCATTTGAATTAAGTCGCTTAATGAGCGGGCTTCCAATTTCTCCATTATGCGCGAACGATGTGCTTCGATCGTCCGCTCACTGAGGCCAAGCTCAATAGCGATTACTTTGTTTGCCTTCCCCGCCCGGATCTGATCCAGGATTTCTCGCTCTCGCTGGGTCAGATTTTCCATCCTTGCGGCGAGCCTACAGCTTTCCTGGGTTCTTTTCCTTACTTCGCGGTCCTGCTCGATGGCCCGTTGTATGGTGTCTAGAAGGACTTCCTCGCTACAGGGCTTTTCAAGGAAGTCGAAGGCTCCTGCCTTCATTGCATGCACCGTTACCGGGACATCCCCGTGCGCCGTAAGCACGATCACAGGCACGTCGAGCTCCCGCTCCCGGAGCTTGTCCTGGACATGGAGCCCGCTCATCTCGGGCATGCGCACATCCAGCACTAGGCACCCGGACCACTCAGGGTCATATTCCTTGAGGAATTGGCTGGCTGAGGAATACGCCATAGCCTGAAGGCCAACCGAACGGACTAGTGCCGTTGTGGCATCGAGGGCGGCAGAATCATCGTCTACGATGAATACCGTGGATTCTCCGGTGCTCATGGTCGCTACCAATTCCCAGTTACCCCAGGGATCTGGGGTAGAGGATTATTAGCCCGCTCATCCGGGTAAGGAGGGATCTCGACCCTTATTAGGGTTAGTATTTACTAACCTAGGCTCAACCGGGGGGCCTGTCAACGGTATACCCGGGTCAAGGCTATACCTTAAGCAGAGGTCACCTAGGGCCAATGAAGACCCCCGGAGTGGAGCCAATAGGCGTTGTAACGCCAAAAAGCGGATTCACCTCCCGGAAGTGTGGCTCGCATCCAGGAACTTATCAAAGAAAATCCTGTCCTCCTGCACGCCGCAACAGGTCAATGTTTCCACGGCCGCATCGATCATGGGAGGAGGGCCGGCAAGGAACGCATCAGCTGTTGCGAAATTCAGCCCCAGGTCAGCGATTTTTTCCGTTACTAGCCCCCTTGCTCCTTGCCATTGGCTGTCCGAAGGTTCATCCGAAAGCACGGGAATAAAAGAAAATCCTCCAGTCACCGCCCAACTTTCTTCAAGGAGCTGCATCGCTTCTTGACAAAATAGATCTTCCTGTTTCCGAGCGCCAAAGAGGAAGATCGTTTCTCGTCGGCACTCCAGGTTGCGGGCATGTTCCAGTAACGCCTTGATAGGGGCCATGCCGCTGCCTCCAGCAACGCATATCATCGGATCGTTTCGCTCGGTCAACATTTTTTGGGGATCCGCGAGGAGGTTGCCAAAGGGGCCGCTTACCTGGACTTTTTCACCGTTTCGGTTCTCTCCATGCAGCCACGAAGTGAATTCGCCTTTAGGGACGTGGCGAATCTGGAAGGTGACTCGATCGGGGGATTCGTCCTCTGGGGCCTTTTCAAAGGAGTAGGACCGCGGGTGCTCAATTCGGCCAGGTACGGATATTTCCGCGTACTGTCCCGCAGTGTATGGCGGCAAGGGCTCATCAAGGGCAATTTCCACCTGGAGGATGTCATGCGTGAGCGGGGTGGTTTTTGCGATTTCCCCCGCAACGGTGCCAATTTCCAAATTTTCCCTGGAGCCTAGCTGCACCTCCACCGCGACATCGGATTTTAGGGTGCTGGAGCACGCCAGTATCATGCCGCTCTCCATTTCCTCCTCGTCCAGCGTGTAATCAAAATCCGCTAGCTCCTTGACTTTCCCTTCCAATAATTTGCACTTACAGGAGCCGCAGCTTCCGACACGGCAGTCGTGTGGCCAGTCCAGTCCGGCACGAAGGGCGGCATCCAAAAGCTTTTCACCGGGCTCAACCTGGAATACTTGGCCGGAGGGCTGAACCTGAGCGGTTTGTTTCTGCTTACTTGATTTAATTAGGCCAAACATCTAGAACCCCTTCGGAGCAATGAACCATCGGTAGGTTTTTTTATGATTCTAGCGGTGGGGATGGTCGATCGAACTTAGCGATTCCCACAGCCGGGCTTCGGGGGTCCGCAATTAAGTAGCGGGAATCCGCAGGGGGCCAAGGCCTCGCCAAGCTTGAAACGGACTACTGGCAGGCAGGATTGAGCTCATCCCTCAAAGAGGTTCGGGAAACCCGAAAGGGAGCACTGGGAACCACGGGTTTCGTGGGAGGAGGGGGTGGGATGAGATAGCAGGTACTGTCTCAGTAATCTGCATACCTGTATGGAAGCGAGGAAATGGTCATGATCGATACCTGCGCCGAACTGCGGCGGCTAATTAATGAGTTCGAGCTGACTCACCGTGATGTGGCCCGGAGGCTGGATGTGTCAGTGGTCACGGTCCTGACATGGGTTGACGGAAATAACCCCGGGGAATCCCTGCCTGAGTCGCTGCTCAGATTGCTGGAGTATGACTTGATGAGCAGGAATACTCAGAGCATCTTCTGAATCTCCCCTTTTCAGGCCACTTCCTACTTGTAGTACCGCTGGGCTATTCGGCCAGTTCATGCACGGACAGCGGATCGCCGATTGCTCCGCCGAGATTCGGCGTTCGGATCCGGAAAGACATCAATGCGCAGGAAGCTGAAATAGCGCCCTCTTGCGCATAGCCTTGGGCTTGCTGCCGGAGACGGATTTACCCCGTCGATGTGCTACAAGCGCTTTGTGGGCTCGCTACTTTCGGGAGCTCCGTTTGCAGGACCGCATTGGGAAGTCCGCTCTCCGCCAGTAGCTTCTTGTGGCGGCGAGTCCCCCTCGGAAAATTTTCCGGAGCGCGAAACCATCTTCGGTCTTGCGTACTTGGACGACCAGTTTTGGCAGTCGGACGTCGCTGAAGCCCTGCTCGCGGCAAGGGCCCTTTACCGAAATGGGGTATCCCGGCCGCCTTCCATATCCGGATGATCTCCTTCCCCTGAGCCTTTTTTCCTTCCGTTCGTCTGCCGATCCCGGGGGTAATCGGCCCCCAAATTGATTTGGCTGGTTGGGAAGTCGAAGGGGAGGTCCCTCCTCGTACGACAGCCTCAGGCTCCCGTTGTCCCGGGCTTTCCCTAGGGGCCATTGGGCGAACTGTGGATGTCAGTACTTCCCCGGGTGGTCTCAACACCCTCGCTTCGGAATGGACCAAACATTCCCCCTTCATCACTGGGCTGAAGGAAAAAATGGTGAGGCTACTACGTAGCTCACGCTCGGGAATCCGCAATGGGCCGCCGTGGAATTGCCGATTTTATCGGGGGTCCCCTGAGGCCTAGAAATATAGGTGTCGAATTTGTTTGGCCGACCCAAGGGCCGAGCAAAAAACCACCTAGGGAGGACTCAGGGATGAAGCGTTTACTGGTGAACCTTCAGTACTTCATCACCCCCGTGCTGATCGGCGCGGCCCTCACCGGGGTCGCTGTCGGTGGGGTGTACGTCTGGCTGGGACTTGCGCTCCTAGTCTCCGCCATCGTGGCCGATACGGCGGTACCGGTTCGGACGCATGGCGCTGTGGATGAGAATGGCCGCTCACTGGGCAGCCCGGCAATTCTCAAGGCCATGATGTATGCCATGTTGCCGATATTCATGGCCTTGCAGCTTGCCCTCGCGGCCAGGGTGTACTCCTACATGGCCGGCGTTCCCATGGGCATCACCGAATTTTTCGGGATACCCATCCAGATGGGGACGACTGGTGCTGAATTGGTGGGAGCCACCATATCGGCGGGAATTTGGCTGGGCATGGGCATTATTTTCGGCCATGAGCTCGCCCATACCAAGAAAGGCTTCACCTTCTGGTTGGCGCGCTGGACCATGGCTCTAAGTGGTGCCGCAAGCTTCTGTTTCGCCCATGTTTACAATCACCATACGGATTTGGGCACCGATGATGACCCCGCCACGGCACCCCGGGGGCGGAACCTTTACAAGCACACCGTCATTTCTTTCCTCGGCCAATCCAAGTTTGCCTACCGCCTGGAAAAGGGCCGGCTGAATCGGCGCAAGACTCCCTTCTTCTCCCCTCAGAATCGGTGGCTCCGTGGCTATGCCATGAGCATTCCCACCGTGGCTCTGTTCTTCTGGGCCGGTGGCTGGATCGGAATTGTCTCGATGCTGGCTATCTGGGCAATCGCCAACCTTGAGCTCGAGGCTCTGAATTATATGGAGCATTACGGGCTGATCAGGGAAAAAGGCGCGCCCATCGAGTACCGGCATTCCTGGGACAACAGCACCATGCTGACCGGAATGGCCTTCATCGAAATCGGCCGGCAGGCGGACCACCACGACCGGGGGGAGACCAGCTTCTGGAATCTGCAGCCGGTTGGTGCCCCGGATACTGGCTGGGGGTATCTCACCCTGTTTCCGCTGACCCTGACCCCGCCCCTCTGGCATGCCTACATGAAGCGCAAGCTGGCCGAGTGGGATCGAGACTTTGCCAGCCCTGAAGAGAAAGCTCTTGCCGCACAAGTGAATCGCCAGGTTGGGTACCCCGTGGTGGAGTCCTCGGGTAAGGCCGCGGCGGCTTAAGAAGTCGGGACGAGGGCGCTACCGGGAATATTCCCGGTAGCCCGGTAGGAGACAAGGAGAAATCCGGAATGAAAACCGCAATGGCCTTTTTAGCGAATGTGGCATTCACAGTACCTGCAGTGGGCGGTTTGGTGGCCCTCGGGGTAGGAGAGCGACACAGCGAACCCCTTTGGGCTATTGGGACCGCAGTGGCGCTGATCGCCATTTTTGTCGCCAACCTTTTGATCTTTTTCAAGGTTGCGGGGAATGAGCCATGGAAGTGGCATCCCACCGAAAATGACTAGAGCAAAAGACGATACGCCAGGTTAGGAGACAGGAAATGGCGAGTAAGACGTTTTCCAGCAAGCAGGAGGCCATGGATGCGGCGCGCGAGGCGGGCCGCGCCCTCGGCCACAAGGCTCCCCACGGGGACCTGGAAACAATTGACTCCGGAATGACCGGAGATTACTGGGAAGGGGAGCTGGCAAAGGGCAAAGTCGACCGCTTTCTGGCCTTGTTGAGCGAGGAGGAAGCCCACCAAGCGTGGCAAGCGGGGTTTGAGGAAATCCGACAATCCCGCCTGGAGACGATGTAATAAGTAGGGAATTTTTAGGGGCCTAACCCACAACAGGAGAAGAAAAATGAGTGAAGTGAACGGCAAAAGCCTGTATGAGCGTCTGGGCGGTCATGAAGGAATCTCGGGAATCGTTGAGGATATTTGGAAGAACCACACGACGAATCCCGAAGTCAAGATTCGGTACCAGGATAGTGATGGGGAAGAGGTCAAGCAGAAGGTTCTTGAGCTCTTCTGCATGGGTACCGGAGGACCCGAGACCTATACCGGGCAAGACATGCTGACCGCCCACCGAGGAATGAATATTAATGAGCAAGAATTTGTGGCGGTGATTGATGATGTTCTGGATGCAATGAATAAAAATGGCTGTGGTCAGCAGGAAAAAGACGAAGTCCTTGCAATCCTGTACTCCATGAAGCCCGAGGTGGTCCACGTCTGAGGGAAGTCGATGGATGAGGCCAATAGGGATTCGAAGGTTTGCCAGCACGTCGGACTATACGTGCAATTGCTGCTCCTGCCACAAATTTCCTGGCGTGGGGACGGCAGGCTACTAATCGACGAGTCACAGGCCGGGGACGGAGCCACCGGGAAGGTGGCATCCCGTCCCTCCATTGGCCCGGAGGTTGGTGACCGAAAAGGAGAGTTATAAGTGATGGGTAATCGGGATAGGTTAGCGATAAGGCGTAGCCCATGGGTCGGGGTACTGACGGCCTTTTTGGGAATGATTGGAACTGCAACGGTATCGGCGGACGAGACCTGCCAGTCGCCGTACATGCCGAAGATCGCCGGCCAGGAGGACTATGTCTACATCTGGACCCTGGGCGTGGAAGGCTGGGGCGATGAGCAGGACAAGCTGGTGACCATCGACGTGGACCCCAGCTCGCCGCACTACGGCGAGGTGGTGGACACTGAATCCGTGGGCGGCCGCAACGAGGCCCACCACGCCGGCTTCACCGACGACCGGCGGCACCTGTGGGCCGGCGGCCTGGACAGCAACGAGATCTTCATCTTCGACGTCCACTCCGACCCCGGCGACCCCGAGCTGAAGAAGGTCATCACGGACTTCACCAAGGAGAGCGGCGGCGCCGTGGGCCCCCACACCTTCTACGCCCTGCCGGGCCGCATGATGGTCAGCGCCCTGTCCAACAACGAGAGCCACGGCGGCAAGACGGCGCTGGTGGAGTACACCAACGACGGCGAGTACGTGGACACCTACTGGCACCCCACCCATGAGAACCCCCGCGGCGCTGAGATCTCCGGAGAGTACGCCGACGGCTTCGGCTACGACATCCGGGCCATGCCGCGGCGCAACGCCATGTTCACCTCCTCCTTCACCGG